>JACRGJ010000068.1 GCA_016212425.1 Micrococcales bacterium
CCTCGGCGGCGGAGCGCGCTTCGGCCGACTGGCGGGCGCCTGAGGAGCGCGACGCCGATTTCCGGGGACGCGGGGATGCCGCATCCGCCGGCGCGATCGGCGTGCGCACGACCGCGCGCACCGGCTCGCCCCGGCGATCTTGTCCGGGCAGCGGACGGGAGCGGCGGCCGTAGATGAGGTCGGAGGAGTCCAGCAGCCACGGCACGATCGCGATCATCACGCCGTGCACGAGCATGAGCTTGTGGCGGATGCGTCGCGCCTTGTGGTTGTGCAGCAGGTTCTCCCACCAGTGCCCCACGATGTACTGGGGCGTGTACACGGTGACCACCTCGGAGCCGTGCTCCTCCCGGCGGTGCTTGATGTACTTGATCAGCGGCATGCTGATGTCCCGGTACGGCGAGGCCAGCACCGTCAAGGGCACGCGGATGTTCAGCTCGCTCCAGTCCTTCTCCAGCTGCTCGCTCGAGGCGTCGTCGATCGAGACATGCACGGCCTCGATGGACCCGTGTCGCGCGGCGATGGCGTAGTCCAGCGCCTTGAGGACGGGCTTCTGCATCCGGCCCACCAGCACGATCGCGTGGTCGCCTTTGGCTCCGAACGTCGTGACCGGGTCGACCTCGACCTCCTTCTCGACGTCGCGGTAGTAGCGGTTCACGCCCATCATCAAGAGGAACAGGATCGGCATGATGATGAAGACCAGGTACGCGCCGTGCGTGAACTTGGTGATCGCCACGATGACGAGCACCGAGAAGGTCGCGAGCGCGCCGAACGAGTTGATCACCCGGTACGCCTGGATGCGGCCGCGCCGCGGCGTCGCGCGGTCGCGCAGCAGTCGGGTCCAGTGCCGGATCATCCCCGTCTGCCCGAGGGTGAAGGAGGTGAACACGCCGATGATGTACAGCTGGATGAGCGCCGTCACGTTGGCCCGGTAGACGACCAGGATGACGGCGGCGGCGACCGCCAGGGCGATCACACCGTTCGAGAAGATGAGGCGGTCACCGCGGCTGGCCAGCGACTTCGGCGCATAGCGGTCGGTGGCGAGCACCGAGCCGAGCAGCGGGAACCCGTTGAAGGCGGTGTTCGCCGCGAGCAGCAGCACCGCGGCCGTCGCCGCCTGGATGATGAAGAACGGCAGCGAGTAGTTGCCGAACACGCTCGAGGCGATCTGGGCGATCAGGCTGCGCTGCGGCTGCGTCTGGCAGTTGGCGAAACCGATGAGGTTGCACGCCGACTCCGCGTAGCGCACCTTGGCGATGAGCGCGACCGCGGTGAGTCCGGCGAACAGCGTGATCGCGATCGTCCCCATCGCGACGAGGGTCTTCTGCGCGTTGGGGACCTTCGGCTGCCGGAAAGCCTGGACCCCGTTGGAGATGGCCTCCACGCCGGTCAGGGCCGCACATCCGCTGGAGAAGGCGCGCAGCAGCAGGAGGACGAACCCGACTTGCGTCAGCTGCTCCGCCTTCACGGTGTAGGTGGCGCTCTCGGCCACCGGAGCGTCCCCGAGCGCCGTGCGCACCAGCGCGGTGACGATCATGACGGCGATCGACGCGATGAACAGGTAGGTGGGGATCGCGAACGCCTTCGACGCCTCGCGCACCCCTCGGAGGTTGATCGCCACCAGCACGACGATGAAGCCGACCGCGATCTCGACCCGGAACGGGTTGAGGAAGGGCAGCGCCGAGATGATGTTGTCGACTCCGGAGGCCACCGACACGGCCACCGTCATGACGTAGTCGACCAGCAGGGCGGAGGCGACGACGAGCCCGGCCTTCTCGCCCAGGTTCTTCGACGCGACCTCGTAGTCTCCGCCACCGGAGGGGTAGGCCTTGATCAGCAGGCGGTAGGACACCACGACGGTCGTGAGCAGCAGCACCACCGCGACAGCGACCCCGGGGGCGAAGCTCAGGAACGCCAGACCGCCCAGCAGCAGGATCAGCAGCATCTCCTGCGGCGCGTAGGCGACCGACGAGAGCGGGTCGCTGGCGAAGATGGGCAGCGCGAGATGCTTCGGCAGCAGCTGCCCCTCGAGGGTCTCGGAGGCGAGCGGCTCCCCGATGATCCAGCGCTTGGGCGAGCGGGGCGAGTCCTCGCTTCGCGGATGCGACGGATCGGCGCTGGGCTGGCCCGGCGCGGGACGCTTCGCGTCGCCGCTCTGCTGAGTCACGGTGGGACAGCGTAGTCCGGGGGCCCGCAGGCCCGCGATCCCGCGATCCGCTGACCCGCGAACACGTGTTTCCGGCCGTACGGTGGGCCCGTCGCCGGTCGGGTGCAGCGCTCCGAGAGCCTCTTCGCCGGGCTCTCCGCGCACCGTCCGCGTCTGCGTCGGGCCCGCGCAGGAGGTGGACGGACCATGTCCTTCCCGCGCCGCTCGAACGGGCCGCGCTTGCAGTTGACGCAGCGTCAACCCCTACGGTCGACCGCATGGCGCAGCGCAGCATCCAGGACGTGGCTGGGATCACCGGGGTCACGAGTCGCACCCTGCGGCACTACGACGCCATCGGACTGCTGCCGCCCACGAGGGTGGCCGCCGGGGGCGTCCGCTGGTACGACGACGAGGCGCTCGTGCGTCTGCAGCGCATCCTTCTGCTTCGTGCGCTCGGGCTGGGGCTTCCCGCGATCCAGCAGGTGCTCGACGGGAGACGCGACGACCTCGCGGCGCTGCGCATCCACGCCGACGCCCTGCGCGCCGAGCGCGACCTGCTCGATCGGCGCATTCGCGCTGTGGAGACGACCGTGCGACGACGACAACGAGGAGAGGAACTGATGGCCGAGGAGAGCTTCGACGGGTTCGACCACCGCGAGTACAGAGAAGAGGTGGAGGCGCGCTGGGGATCGGATGCGTGGCGCGACTCTGATGCCTGGTGGCGGAGCAAGAGCCCCGCCGAGCGCGCCGAGTGGCAGAAGAGACAGCGCGGGCTCGCGGCGGACTGGGCGGATGCCGCCCGACGCGGCCTCGAACCGGCGAGCGAGGAAGCGCAGGGCCTCGCCCGGCGGCACGTGGACTGGCTCACCGCCATCCCGGGCACTCCCGGGTACCCGGACGGGCCGAGCCCGCGGTACCTCGCGGGGCTGGCGGACATGTACGTCGCCGACCCGCGCTTCGCCGCGAACTACGACGGAGGCGCGGAGTTCGTGCGCGACGCGCTCCACGTCTACGTCGAGCGCCTCCAGCCCGGCGATCCGCGCGGGGAGGTCAGCGCCGGGTGACGGCGAGGACTCGAGCCGCGCGGGGGAGGGACAGGGCGCGCGGGAAGGGCTCGACGCCGCCCGGGACGTGGAAGAGCGGCAGGGTGAACCCGACCAGCGGGCCGATCAGGAGCGCGAAGGCGAGGGTGCCGGGGCCCACGTTGCCGCCCAGCACGCCGCCGATCGCGGTCACCGTGAGCTCGATCCCGCCTCGCACCGCCCACACCGGCCATCCGGTGCGGGCGACCAGCCCGGTCATCAGCCCGTCGCGCGGCCCTGGCCCCAGACGGGCGCCGACGTACAGCCCGGTGGCGACCGCGAGCAGCAGCAGCCCGCCCGAGAAGAACGCGACCCGCGGCAGCAGGGCATCCGGATGCGGCAGCACCGCGAGCCCGAGCTGCGCGCTCGGGCCGATCAACGCCACGTTGAGCACGGTGCCGATGCCGGGCGGCTGGCGGAGGGGGACCCACAGCGCGAGCACCACGAGCCCGATGAGGTTGGTGACGAGTCCGAACGGCAGCCCCGTGCGCAGCGACACGCCCTGGGTGAGCACGTCCCACGGCGAGACGCCGACGGCCGCGCGCACCATCAGGGCGATCGCGAGCCCGTAGAGCACCAGACCGATCAGCAGCTGCGCGATGCGCCGCGTCCACTGGAGTGCCATGAGAAGATCCAATCGGAGAATTGGCCCACCGCGATAGAGCCAATCCGCGTACGGTGGATTCATGCCGTACCTGGCTCCGCGACAGCTCGCCGTTCACCTGGGCGGCTGGCGCGAGCCATCCGCCGGTGCCGCCTATCTCGCGCTCGCCGACCGCATCCGCCTGCTCGTGCTCGACGGCCGCGTCGCGATCGGCACGCGGCTGCCGGCCGAGCGCGAGCTCGCGGCCGAGCTCGGCGTCAGCCGCACCACGGTCACGGGCGCCTACGCGCGCCTGCGCGACCTCGGTTACCTCGACAGCCGCCGCGGGTCCGGCAGCCTCGCCCGGTTGCCCGTTTCTGGCGCTCCCGGCGGGGCGGGGGAGCCCGAACCGCTGGAGGGCATCGCGGACTTCTCGCGGGCGACTCTGCCGACCTGGCCCGGGGTCGCGGATGCCGCGGTGCGGGCCGCGGAACGCCTGCCCGCCTACCTGGGTGAGAGCGGATTCGACGCGGTCGGGTACCTCGGACTGCGCGAGGCGATCGCCGCGCAGTACGGATCCCGCGGGCTGCCGACGGATCCGGACCAGATCGTCGTCACCCTCGGTGCGCAGCACGCGATCGCGCTCGTGGCCCGCACGGTGCTCGGCCGCGGCGACCGGGCCCTGGTGGAGAACCCCACGTATCCGCACGCGCTGGACGCGCTCCGCGCGGCGGGTGGGCGCCTCGTGTCCGTCGGGGTGAGCACCGAGGACGGTTGGGACCCCGCCGGGTTCGCGGCGGCGTTCAGCAGCGCGGCGCCGGCGCTCGCCTACCTCATGCCCGACTCCCACAACCCCACGGGCCGGTCGATGCCGGCGTCCCAGCGCGACCGTGTCGCCGCGCTCGCCGCTCGCGCCGGCACCGTGCTCGTCGTCGACGAGACGATGCGCGGGCTGGATCTGACGGGCGGCGCCGGGCATCCGCCGTTCGCGACGCTCGGACCGCACGTGGTCACGATCGGCTCCGTCGGCAAGAGCGTCTGGGGCGGATTGCGCATCGGCTGGATCCGCGGGAGCCGCGAGTTCGCGCAGCGCGTGGTCCGCGCCCGGTTCGCGAACGACCTCGGCACCCCGATGCTGGAGCAGCTGATCGTCGCCGAGCTCATGCCCGACCTCGAGCGGATCCTCGCGGCACGCCGCGCGGTGCTGCGCGAGAACCGCGACCATGTCGTCACGCAGCTGCGGCGGCGGATGCCGGAGTGGCACGTGCCGCTGCCCGACGGGGGACTCACGGTGTGGGTCAATCTCGGGCGTCCGCTGTCGTCGGCCCTCGCGCTGCGGGCCCGGGAGGGCGGGCTCCTCATCGCCTCGGGCCAGCGCTTCGGGCAGGGCGGCGCGTTCGAGCGCTTCCTCCGGGTGCCCTTCTCCCTCCGCAGAGCCGAGCTGGACGCGGGCCTCGACGCGCTCGAGCAGGCGTGGGCCGCCGTCCTGCGCCGCCCCTCGGCCGGGGCCGACGAGTCGTACGCGCAGATCGCCTGACGCCCGATCGCATCCCCTCCCTCAGGAGTACGGGCGCTCAGGCGGCGCGGGCGATACTCGACCAGTGCATCTGCTCTCCGTGTTCAGCCTCCGCAACCGCGCGCTGATCGCCCTCCTCACGATCGTCGTCGCGGTGTTCGGGGGCATCGCGCTGACCACGCTGAAGCAGGAGCTGATCCCCACTCTCACGCTGCCGCAGCTCGTGATCTCCACGAGCTACCCCGGCGCGAGCCCCGAGGTGGTCGAGAACGACGTCTCCACGCCCATCGAGCGGGCGATCCAGGGTGTCGAGGGGCTCGACTCCAGCGACGCCACCTCCACCTCGGGGCAGAGCTCGGTCTCGGCCTCCTTCACCTACGGCACCGACATCGTCAGCGCCGAGCAGAAGGTGCAGTTGGCGGTGGAGAACATCCAGGACTCGCTGCCCGACGGAGTGACGCCGGATGTGGTGACCGGGTCGATCGCCGATCTGCCGGTCATCGTGCTGGCCGTGACGAGCGACCAGGACGCCGCCGCGCTGTCCGCCCAGCTGAACACCTCGACGGTCACGGAACTCGAGAAGCTCGCCGGCGTACGAGCCGCGCAGGTGCTCGGCGACAGCGGCCAGCGCGTCACGATCACCCCGGACACGGCGAAGCTGCAGGCGGACGGCCTGACGAACCAGTCCATCCGCGACGCGCTGAAGAACAACGGCAGCCTGCTGGCCTCGGGAACCATCACCGAGAACGGCAGGACCCTCATCGTGCAGTCCGGCACACGGCTCGGGTCGACGGATGCGGTGGGCTCGCTGCCGCTGCTCGGTGGCCGGCTGACCCCGGACCGCTTCGGGCAGCTGCCTGCACCGCCGACGATCGGCGACGTCGCCACGGTGCGCCTGGAGCCGAACCCGGTCACCGGCTATTCGCGGGTCAACGGTGAGCCCTCCCTCTCCATCTCCATCACGAAGAAGCCGGCGGGCAACACCGTCGAGGTCTCGAAGGAGGTGCGGGCGAAGATCTCCTCGATCGAGGATGCGCTCGGCTCCGGCACGAAGGTGACCGTCGTCTTCGACCAGGCGCCGTTCATCCAGTCCTCGATCGAGTCCCTGGCCACAGAAGGGCTGCTCGGGCTGGGTTTCGCGGTCGTGGTGATCCTGGTCTTCCTGCTGTCGGTGCGCTCGACCCTCGTCACCGCGATCTCGATCCCGGTGTCGGTGCTCATCACCTTCGTCGCGATGCTCGGCGCCGGGTACACCCTGAACCTCATCACTCTCGGCGCGCTGACGATCGCGATCGGCCGTGTCGTCGACGACTCGATCGTGGTCATCGAGAACATCAAGCGCCATCTCGCCCTCGGGGAGGAGAAGCTCGAGGCGATCAAGACGGGCGTGCGCGAGGTGGCCACCGCGGTCACCGCCTCGACCATCACCACCGTCGCGGTGTTCCTGCCGTTGGCCCTCGTCAGCGACGTCACCGGCGAACTGTTCCGCCCCTTCGCGCTCACCGTCACGATCGCGCTCGTGGCCTCGCTCTTCGTCGCGCTGACGATCGTGCCGGTGCTGGCCTACTGGTTCCTCCCGGCGCGAGCGCGTCGTCACGCGGGCGGCGCGGCCGAGCAGGGCCCGGATGGCGTGGGAAGGGACGAGCTGGATGCGCCCACGCGCCTGCAGCGCGGGTACCTGCCGATCCTGCGCGGCACGCTGGCGCATCCGTTCGTCACGCTGATCGTGGCCCTGCTGATCCTCGGCGGCAGCGGGTACGCGGCCACCTTCCTGCCCACGAACTTCCTCGGCTCCAGTGGCCAGAACACGATCACCGTCACGCAGACGCTGCCGGCGGGCACCAGTCTCGACGAGACCAACGCTGCCTCGAAGAAGGTGGAGCGTGCGATCCGCGGCGTAGCGGGCGTCGACACGGTGTCGACGACGCTCGGGTCGGGCGGCGGATCGTTCCTCGCCGCATTCGGCGGCGGCGGGGTGCGCTTCAGCATCACCACCGACCCGGACGCCGACCAGCAGCGGATCTCGGACGACGTGCGCGCCGCGACCCGCGACCTCGCGGGCGTCGGCGACGTCGCGATCGGGGGGAACAACGGCGGCTTCGCCTCGAGCGATGTGGCGATCGACGTGACCGCGCCGACCGCCGCGAAGCTCGCCACCGCCACCGACCGCCTCGTCAGCGCGGTGAAGGACCTGCCCGAGGTGGCGCAGACCCAGGACGACCTCTCGGCCACGCTGCCCTACCTCGCGGTCGAGGTCGACAGGGCGAAGGCCGCGCAGGCGGGGCTCAGCGAGGCGGCCGTGGGCGGCATCCTGGCCAACTCGACCCTGCCGGTGCCCTCCGGGACGCTCATCCTCAACGACAACTCGGTGAACATCTACATCGCCGACCCGTCCGCACCCACGAGCGAGCAGGCGCTGAAGGACTTCCAGATCCCCACCGCGCGCGGACCGGTCGCGCTCTCCACTCTTGCGACGGTGGAGCAGCGGAAGGGGCCCGCATCGATCGCCACCATCCGCGGGGTGCGCTCCTCGACGGTCACGATCACGCCGAAGACCGAGAACCTCAGCGCGACCACCGCCGCGGTGACGGCGGCGTTGACGACCACGGCGCTGCCGGGCGGGGTCACCGCGAAGCTCGGCGGGGCGAGCTCGGACCAGTCGGATGCGTTCGGCCAGCTCGGCCTGGCGCTTCTGGCGGCGATCCTCATCGTCTACACGGTGATGGTGGCCACCTTCCGCAGCCTCCGGCAGCCGATCCTGCTGCTCGTGTCGGTGCCGTTCGCGGCGACCGGCGCGATCCTGCTGCAGCTGGCCTCCGGCATCCCGCTCGGGGTGTCCTCCCTCATCGGCGTCCTGATGCTCATCGGCATCGTGGTGACGAACGCGATCGTGCTGATCGACCTCGTGAACCAGTTCCGGGCGCGCGGCATGGGCACGCGGGAGGCGGTGCTGCACGGCGCCGCGCGCCGGCTCCGGCCGATCGTGATGACCGCGCTCGCGACGATTTTCGCCCTGACGCCGATGGCGCTGGGGATCACCGGAACCGGCGGCTTCATCTCCCAGCCCCTCGCGCTGGTCGTGATCGGCGGGCTCGTGTCGTCGACGGTGCTCACCCTCGTGGTGCTGCCGACGCTGTACTGGCTCGTCGAGGGGTCGAAGGAGCGCCGCGCCGCTCGCCGCGCCGCCCGGGTCGAGCGCGCTGCCGCATCCGCCTCCGCCGCCGCATCCGCCTGAGCATCCCGCTCCGCCCGAGCATCCCGCTCCTCCGCAGTCCCGCTCCGCCCGAGCATCCCGCTCATCCGCAGTCCTGAGGGGTCGCATTCCGCCTATAACACGCCGCAAGCCCGGCGTGTTTAGTGCGGTATGCGACCCCTCGGGATGATCGGATGCGCTCGGGCGCTATCCGGCGGCGAGGTTCGTGCGCAGGAACTGCACGATGCGAGCGCGGAGGCGGGGGTTGCCGGGCAGCTGCGCGATGGAGTGGTTCGTGCCCACGGTCTGGACGAAGGTCGTTGCGACGCCCGCGGTGCGCAGCTTCTCGACGAATCCGGCCGACTGACTCAGCGGGATCACCTCGTCGGTCGACTGCGCCACGAGGAAGGGCGGATCGCTGCGGTCGATCCAGGTCGACGCCGAGGCCGGCGCGGCGGTGCGGCACTGGTCGAAACTCGCGCACCCGAGATAGGAGAGCTGCGCGGTTCGCAGCACCGGCGCGATGTCCTCGCCGCGGAGGTCGATCGGTCCGCTGAGCTCCACCACCGCGGCCACGCGCGAGCCCGCATCGAGCCGTCCGCGCCCCTCCGTGCCGAGCAGCGCGACCAGATTGCCGCCGGCCGAGCCGCCGAACGCGCCGACCCGATCCGGATCGACGTCGAAGCGCCGCTGCTGGGTGGGCTCGCGGATCCACCGCACCGCCGTGCGCAGATCGGCGATCGCCGCCGGGTAGGGGAACCGCGGGGCGAGCCGGTAGTCGGCGTTGAAGACGACCATGCCGCTCGAGCGCGCCAGCCACTGGCACACGGCGCGGTAGGCGATGGTCGCCTTGTCCCCGCGCTCCCAGCTTCCGCCGTGGACCATGAGCACCGCCGCACGGGCGCCGCTCCGCGATCCCGGGGCGGCATCGGCGCGGTCCGGAGCGGACGGGCTGCCCGCGCCCTTCGGATCCGCCGGGTCGGGTGTCGCGGGGTCGGGTGTCGCGACCCCGCCCTCCGCGCCCTCGGTGCCCGGGGCATCGGTCGCGGGAGCCTGGGTCTGCTCAGCCGCGGGGCTCGTACCGGTGGTGTCGTCGGAGGGCAGGCACACGTCCAGCAGCAGACGTGACCCATCGTCGGCCCGACCGTAGACGAGGTTCGGGATCACCGGCACGTCGGGATCGGTGCTGAACCGCGGGAAGGCCGGGTTCCGCTCCATCTGGATCACGGCATCCGGACGTCCGTCGGGCGCTGTGGAGCCGGTGCACGCGGCGAGCGCGACGAGCACCGCCCCCGCGGCGACAGCGGCCACGGCGCGCGAGACCGTCGTGGGCTGAGCCATCACGGGCAGACTAACCGCGCGCCCGCTACACTGGCTCACGTCGGCTCTCGGCGGCACGCTCGGCGTGCACCTGCTTCCTGTATTCGTCGTGCGGGCCGGATCGTGCGCGATCGCGCATGAGGTGAAGGTCCCGGCAGTACGGGATTTCGGCGCGTCTGGCCGCTTGCGAGCGGCAGAGCGCCGTGGAGTCGAGGAGATCGGATGCCCACGGCATCGTCCGGGCGCGGTAGCGCGCCCAAGAAGTCCAGCAGCGGCAAGTTCGGCGGCGCGAAAGGCGGGTACGGCAAGCCGACCACCGGACGAACCGCGGGACGTCCCGGCGCGAGTGGCGGCTCCGGTGCCGCCGCAGGCAAGAAGGAGCGCTGGAGTACCGATAAGCGTCAGTCCCGCGGGCTCTCGGCCGAGCGCCCCCGCGGCGGAGCCCGCGACGCTCGCGTCGGCGACGAGCGCCCCAACTGGGAGCCGCGCCGCCGAGAGGATGCGGAGGCCGCCCTGCGCGACGCGAAGGCGTCGACCCGGGTCCGCACCGGACGTCCCGCGCCGCGTGAGGAGCGCCCGTCGCGCGAGAACCGTCCAGTCCGCGGACGCGACGACCGCCCGGCGCGCGCGTGGGACGACCGTCCGGCGCGTCATGGCCGCGACGACGACCGCCCCGCGCGCCGCGAGCGCGATGACCGCCCGGCGCGCGCGTGGGACGACCGTCCGGCGCGTCGTGACCGCGACGACGACCGCCCCGCGCGCCGCGACGACCGCACGGACCGCGAGAACCGTTCGTACGGTGCCGAGCGCCCGCCGCGCGCCGGAGACGACCGTCCGGCGCGCCGTGACCGCGACGACCGCCCCGCGCGCCGCGAGCGCGATGACCGCCCGGCCTGGTCGCGGGACGAGCGCCCTGCGCGCCGTGACCGCGATGACCGCCCCGCCCGGTACCGCGATGGCGACGACCGCCCCGCGCGCCGCGAGCGCGATGACCGCCCCGCGTGGTCCCGCGACGAGCGTCCGGCGCGCCGCGAGCGCGACGACCGCCCTGCCTGGTCCCGTGACGAGCGTCCGGCGCGAGCCCGTGACGACCGCCCCGCGTGGTCCCGTGACGAGCGTCCGGCGCGAGCCCGGGACGAC
>JACRGJ010000067.1 GCA_016212425.1 Micrococcales bacterium
CAGGAGCCTCACCCCTCGCATCGGATGCCGAGATCGGGCACGGCCTAGGGCAGCGTCCCCGGACCGGGGTGCGCCGTCGCGCGCGCGAAGAGCGCCCCCGATCGCTGCCCGGCGCCCGCGCCGCGCGTACCGTGGACGCATGACGGACGCGCAAGCGCACCGGGCCGACGCGCCAGCCCACTACGACGTCGCGGTGATCGGCGCCGGCCCGGGCGGCACCGCCGCGGCCCTCCGCGCCGCCGAGCTCGGGGCCCGCGTGGTGGTGCTCGAGGCGGGGGCCACCGGCGGCACCTGCGTCAACACCGGATGCGTGCCGACGAGGGTGCTCGCGAAGACCGCCCGGCTCATCCGCGAGGCGCGCGACGCGGCCGAGTTCGGGGTGGTCGTGCCGAGCGAGCGGATCGACTGGACCGCGACCGCAGCCCGGGTGCGCCGCACGGTGGAGCGGGTGCGGGCCATGAAGGATGAGCCCGGCCGCTTCCGCGCGGCCGGCGTCCACCTGATCCAGGAGGGCCGGGCGCGGTTCGAGGATGCGACCACCCTGGTGCTCGACAGCGGCCGCCGGGTCACCGCCGACTCGATCATCGTCGCGGTCGGCGGTCACTCCCGGCCGCTCCCCATCCCGGGCGCCGAGCTCGCCACCGTGCCCGAGCACGTGCTCGACCTGCCCGAGCTGCCGGCCCGGATCGGGGTCATCGGCAGCGGCAACACCGGCGCCCAGCTCGTCACGATCATGAGCTCCTTCGGCGCACGGGTGACTCTGTTCGACGTCGCGCCGCGCATCCTGGGTCCCTCGGATGCCGACATCTCGGCCGCCGTGCGGGGCGCCTTCGAGCAGCAGGGCGTCACGGTGCACACGGGCATCGACGGAGTCGACGGGCTCGAAAGGGCGGGCGACGGCATCTGGATGAGGTGGCGGGACGCATCCGAGATCCGCACGGACGAGTTCGACGCGGTGATCATGGCCACCGGGTGGCCAGCGGATGTCGAGCATCTCGGGCTCGCCCGAGCCGGTATCGACCCGGTGCGCTCCGCGATCCCGGTGGACCAGTACTTCCGCTCGCGGGTACCGCACATCTTCGCGATCGGGGATGCCACCGGGCGCGACATGCTCGTGCAGGCCGCGCAGTTCGAGGGGGAGGCGGCGGCGGAGAACGCCGTGCTCGACGCGAATCGTCGCACCCCGCACCACCTGCTCCCGGCCGGCGGATTCACCGACCCGGATTACGCCGGCGTCGGCCTCACCGAGGCGCAGGCGCGCGAACGGGATCCGGACTGCGTCGTGGCGACGGTGCCGTACTCGGCGCTCGACAGGGCGGTGCTCGACGACCGCGAGCGCGGTTTCCTCAAGCTCATCGCCGACCGGCGACGCGAGCTGATCCTCGGCGCCCACGCGGTCGGCGAGAACGCCGTGGAAGTGGTGCAGTCGGTGACCACCGCGATGGCGGCGGGGATCGACGTCGCGACTCTCGCGGGCGTCCGCTTCGCCTACCCCACCTACAGCGCGGTCATCGGGCTCGCCGCCCGCGCCCTCCTCGCCGAGCCCGCACGCCGCGCCGAGCTGCACTGAGCGGGTTCGGCGCGCGGCGGAGCGTCCGCCTCCGGATCAGCCGAAGAACGCTCGGAGATCGGCGGCGAGCAACTCGGGTTCCTCCATCGCCCCGAAGTGGCCGCCTCGAGGGAACTCGGTGAAGCGCTCGAGTGGATACATCCGCTCCGCGAAGGACCGCGGGGCGACCTGGATGTCGTGAGGCCACAGGCCGAATGCCGTGCGCACCTCGACCCTTCCGCCGGTCGGGGGTGTGATGCGCGATTCGTAGTAGTACCGGGCCGCACTCGCGGCGGTCCTGGTGTACCAGTACACCGAGAGGTTGGCGGCGATGAGGTCGATCGGAATGCGCTCGAACACGTCGCCCTCACCCCACGCCTGAAACTTCTCCAACTGCCAGCTCGCAAGCCCCGCGGGGGAATCGGTGAGCCCCGCGGCGAGAGTCTGCGGCTTGGTGCGCTGAAGCGTGGAATAGGCTCCCTCGCTCTCACTCCACGCGGCCGCGCCCTCAACCCAGGACCGCTCCGCACCCGTCAGATCGTCGGCGCCCAGAGCGCGCCACAGGGGCATGTCGCCGAGATGCAGTCCGGTGATCCTCTCGGGGTGCGCGAGCGTGAGCTGCTCGGCGATTCCGGTGCCGATGTCGCCGCCGTGAACGCCATAGCGCTCGATGCCGAGCTTCTCCATCACCTCGCTCAGCACGGCGGCGGTCCACGCCGATGCGGTGCCGCCGTGCATGGGACGGTCGCTGAACCCGTATCCGGGGACGCTCGGCACCACGAGGTCGAAGTCCGCCGCGAGAAGGGGGACGACCCGGTCGTAGCGCAGGAAGCTGTCCGGCCAGCCGTGGATGAGCAGCAGAGCCGGGGCTCCGCGCCGGCCGGCGCGCCAGACGTGCACCCGCCCGTCTGCGGTCGGCACCAGCACGTGGTCCTGCCCGTTGATCCGCTGCTGCAGGGCGAACCAGTCGTAGGCGGACCAGTGGTCGAGGAGTCGTCGGAGAGCACTCGGACGCGTGCCGCGCTGCCAGTCGTCGGCGACCGAGTCGGGCCATCGGGTGTCGCGGATGCGCCTCCCGAGTTCCGCGACCTCGCGAGTGGGGACATCGACCCTCAGCTTCTCAACCATCCTCCGATCCTCGTCACTGCCACCGACGTCTCGCATCACGGATCGACGGGTGTCGGCGGGGGCGCGCTGGCATCCCTGGTGCAGTGCCGCATGCGCCTCCAGTGACGACTCCGGAGCCCCCCACGCGCGGGCGGGCGGCGCGAACGGCACCGGAGCCGCGGAATTAGGGTCGAGCCGTGGACGTACTGGTGGTGGGGGCGGGGCTGGCGGGCCTCGCCGCGGCCACGCGCCTCCAGCAGAGCGGATGCTCCGTGCGCGTGCTCGAGGCCTCGGATGCGCCAGGTGGCCGGGTGCGCACCGACCGCGTCGACGGTTTCGCGATCGACCGCGGGTTCCAGGTGCTGAACACCGCCTACCCCGAACTCCGGCGTCTCGGCGTACTCGAGCTGCTGCCCCTCGGCGCCTTCGACCGCGGCGCCTTCGTGCGCGACGACCTCGGCCGCACGGTCATCGCGGACCCGCGGCAGGTGCCCTCCTCGATCCCGGGACTCCTCGGCGGCACCCTCGGCACCCCACGCGAGCGGGTGCGGCTCGCCGCCTACCTCGCGCGCGTCGCCTTCGGGTCGGAGCACGGCATCCGCTCACGCCCCGACGTGCCCTTCGCCGACGTGCTCGCCCGCCATCGCCTCACCGGAGCCCCCGCCACCCGCTTCCTCCGCCCCTTCCTCGCGGGAGTGCTGCTCGAGGAGGAACTGGCGACCTCGAGCCGCTTCGTGGAGTTCGTGCTGCGCACCTTCGCGCGCGGCCAGGTCGTCGTGCCCCTGACGGGGATGGGCGCGCTGCCGGCGCTGCTGGCCGAGCTGCTCGGCGCCGGCACCGTCGAGTACGGCGTGCACGTCGACGCCGTGCGCCCCGACTCCGTCGACGCGGGTGGTACGACGCGGCGGGCGGATGCGGTGGTCGTCGCCGCCGATCCGCTCACCGCCGCGGAGCTGCTCGGCCTGCCGGCGCCGCGGATGCATTCGGCGGCGACACTCTGGCACGCCGCCCCGGCGCCTCCCACGCGCCGGGCGATGCTCGCGCTCGACACGACGACCCTCGGCAACAGCGTCGTGATGACGAACGCGGCGCCCGGCTACTCGGCCGACGGTCGCGCGCTCGTCGCCACCTCCTGGGCGCATCCCGAGCCGCCGCCGGAACGGGTGGTGCGCGCGACCCTCGCGCGCCTCTGGGGGCGCGGCTCCGCCGAGTGGGACGAGGTGGCGGCGTCGCGGGTGCCGCACGCCCTCCCGGCGCTGCCGGGCGGGAGCCCGCTGCGGCGCCCGGTGCTGCTGGCGCCGGGGCTTGCGGTCGCGGGCGACTGGCGCGACACCCCCTCGTCGCAGGGGGCCCTGGTGTCGGGGCGCCGAGCCGCCGACGCGGTGCTCGCCTCCCTTCGCCGCGCGGGGTGAACCCCGGGCGCCGGAGGCCACCCGCATCCCGCGGGGCATACCGGGCGGGCCGCAGCTGTTGCAGCGTCCGTGGACGTGCAGACGCTCGGGATCCTGGGCACCGGGAAGGTGGGGACCGTGCTCGCGCGCCTGGCGCTCGCCGCGGGGTATCACGTGCTCGTCGCCGGTTCCGGCGCCGCCGAGCGGATCGCGCTCATCACCGAGGTGGTGGTGCCGGGGGCCGTGCCGCTGACCGCCCGCGAGGTCGCCGAACGGGCGGACGCCGTGATCCTGGCCCTGCCGCTCGGCAAGCACCGGAGCATCCCCGCCGAGCCGCTGCGCGGGAAGGTCGTGCTCGACGCGATGAACTACTGGTGGGAGGTCGACGGCATCCGCGACGACCTCG
>JACRGJ010000065.1 GCA_016212425.1 Micrococcales bacterium
CACGAGGGCGGCACGCACGAGGAGGGCTTCCGGGCGGCGCTCACGACCCTGGTGAACAGGTACGCGCGCGAGAAGAACCTGCTGAAGGAGAAGGACGAGAACCTCTCCGGCGACGACGTCCGCGAGGGACTGACCGCGGTCGTCTCGATCAAGCTGGCCGAACCGCAGTTCGAAGGACAGACCAAGACGAAGCTCGGCAACACCGAGGCGAAGTCGTTCGTCCAGCGGGTTGTCGGCGACCAGCTCACCGACTGGTTCGAGCGCAATCCCACCCAGGCGCGTGACGTCATCCGGAAGACCATCCAGGCCTCGCAGGCGCGACTCGCGGCTCGGAAGGCGCGCGAGCAGACTCGCCGCAAGGGTCTGCTCGAGGGCGGCGGGATGCCGGGCAAGCTCTCCGACTGCTCCAGCAAGGATCCTGCCCGCAGCGAGATCTTCCTCGTCGAGGGCGACTCCGCCGGCGGCTCGGCCAAGACCGGCCGGGATCCGGAGACGCAGGCGATCCTGCCGCTGCGCGGCAAGATCCTCAACGTCGAGAAGGCGCGACTGGATCGGGCGCTCTCGAACACCGAGATCCAGGCGATGATCACCGCCTTCGGCACCGGGATCGGGGAGGATTTCTCCGGCCAGAAGGCGCGCTACCACAAGATCGTGCTGATGGCGGATGCGGACGTCGACGGCCAGCACATCACGACACTCCTGCTCACCCTGCTGTTCCGGTACATGCGCCCGCTCATCGAGATGGGCTACGTCTACCTCGCTCAGCCGCCGCTGTACCGGCTCAAGTGGACGAACTCCGAGCACGAGTACGTGTTCTCCGATCGCGAGCGCGACGCCCTTTTGACAGAGGGCCTCGCCTCCGGCAAGCGCATCGCGAAGGAGAACGGGGTGCAGCGCTACAAGGGTCTCGGCGAGATGGACCATCAGGAGCTGTGGGACACGACCATGAACCCGGAGACCCGCACGCTCAAGCAGGTGACCCTCGACGACGCGGCGATCGCCGACGGGGTCTTCGCGACGCTGATGGGCGATGACGTCGACGCGCGGCGCGCCTTCATCCAGCAGAACGCGAAGGACGTCCGCTTCCTCGACATCTGAGACCTCGAGCGGGTCGAGGAGGCGCGCCCGGCGCCGCCGCCGGCCCTGCGGCCATCCGCTGAATCGGAAAGCAGCACATGACAGACGAGACCACGACCACCCCGCCCGCCAGCGACCGCATCGAGCAGGTCGACCTGCAGCTGGAGATGCAGCGCTCGTACCTGGACTACGCGATGAGCGTGATCATCGGCCGCGCGCTGCCGCGGGTCGAGGACGGGCTGAAACCCGTGCACCGTCGCGTGATCTACACGATGTACGACGGCGGCTACCGGCCCGATCGCGGGTTCTCGAAGTGCACCCGCGTCATCGGCGATGTGATGGGGCAGTTCCACCCGCACGGCGACAGCCCCGTCTACGACACCCTGGTGCGGCTCGTGCAGCCCTGGGCGATGAGGTACCCGCTCGCGCTCGGGCAGGGCAACTTCGGCTCCCCGGGCAACGACGGGGCGGCGGCGCACCGCTACACCGAGACGAAGATGGCGCCCATCGCCATGGAGATGGTGCGCGACATCGACCAGGACACGGTCGACTTTCAGGACAACTACGACGGCCGTACCCGCGAGCCGGTCGTTCTCCCCGCACGTTTCCCGAACCTCCTCGCCAACGGCTCGGTGGGGATCGCGGTCGGCATGGCGACGAACATCCCGCCGCACAACCTCCGCGAGGTCGCCGACGGTGCGCTCTGGGCGCTCGAGCACCCGGAGGCGTCCCGCGAGGAGCTGCTCGACGCGCTCATCGAGCGGATCAAGGGGCCCGACTTCCCGACCAGGGCGCAGATCCTGGGGACCAAGGGCATCCAGGATGCCTACCGGACGGGCCGCGGCTCGATCACGATGCGGGCGGTGGTGAACCTCGAGGAGGTGCGCGGACGCCAGGCGCTCGTCGTGACCGAGCTGCCCTACCAGGTCAATCCCGACAACCTGGCGATCAAGATCGCCGACCTGGTCAAGGAGGGCAAGCTCGGCGGCATCGCCGACATCGAGGACCAGTCCTCCGGCCGCACCGGCCAGCGGCTCGTGCTGATCCTCAAGCGCGACGCGGTGGCGAAGGTCGTGCTCAACAACCTGTACAAGCACACCCAGCTGCAGGACAACTTCGGCGCGAACATGCTGGCGATCGTCGACGGGGTACCGCGCACCCTGACCCTGGACGCGTTCATCAGCCACTGGATCGCGCATCAGGTCGACGTGATCCAGCGCCGCACCCGCTACCGGCTGGCCGAGGCGGAGGCGCGCGCCCACATCCTGCGCGGCTACCTCAAGGCGCTCGACGCGCTCGACGAGGTGATCGCCCTCATCCGCCGCTCGCCCACCGTCGACGAAGCCCGCACCGGACTCATCGCCCTCCTCGAGGTCGACGAGCTCCAGGCGGATGCGATCCTCGCGCTCCAACTGCGCCGGCTCGCGGCCATGGAGCGCCAGAAGATCACGGACGAGGCGGCGAAGATCGAGATCGAGATCGCCGACTTCCAGCACATCCTCGCCACGCCTGAACGGCAGCGCTCGATCATCGCGCAGGAGCTCTCGGAGATCGCCGCGAAGTACGGCGACGACCGGCGCACCCAGATCCTCATGGGCTTCGACGGCGACGTGTCGATGGAGGACCTGATCCCGGAGGAGGAGATGGTCGTCACCGTCACCCGCGGCGGCTACATCAAACGCACGCGCAGCGACAACTACCGCAGCCAGCACCGCGGCGGGCGCGGGGTGAAGGGGGCGCAACTGCGCGCCGACGACGTCGTCGAGCACTTCTTCGTCACCACCACCCACCACTGGCTGTTGTTCTTCACGAACAAGGGCCGGGTGTACCGCGCGAAGGCCTACGAGGTGGTGGAGGGCGGCCGGGACGCGAAGGGGCAGCATGTCGCGAACCTGCTCGCGATGCAGCCGGACGAGCAGATCGCGCAGATCCTGGATATCCGCGACTACGGGGTCGCGCAGTACCTCGTGCTCGCGACCCGCGGCGGCCTGGTCAAGAAGACCGCCCTCACCGAGTACGACACCAACCGCACCGGCGGCATCATCGCCGTGAACCTGCGGGAGGACGACGAGGTGGTCGCGGCGATGCTCGTGGACGAGGGCGCCGACCTGCTGCTGGTGTCGCGGCACGGGCAGTCGATCCGCTTCACCGCCACCGATCAGGCCCTGCGCCCGATGGGCCGCGCGACCTCCGGCGTGAAGGGCATGGACTTCCGTGACGGCGACGCGCTGCTGTCCGCCTCCGTCGTCGGCGAGGACGGCTACGTGTTCGTGGTCACCGAGGGCGGCTTCGCCAAGCGCACCGCGGTGAGCGAATACCGGGTGCAGGGGCGCGGCGGGCTGGGCATCAAGGTGGCCAAGATCACCGAGCAGCGCGGCGAGCTGGCGGGAGCGCTCATCGTCTCCGAGGGCGACGAGGTGCTCGCGGTCCTGGCCGGAGGCAAGGTGATAAGGTCTGCGGTGGCCGAGGTGCCGGCGAAGGGTCGCGACACGATGGGAGTCGTGTTCGCCAAGTTCGACGACAGCGACCGGATCATCGCCGTGGCCCGCAACATCGAGCGGAACCTGGTCGCCCAGGAGCCGGATGAGCCGACCGAGAACGCGTCCCCTGATGCGGCGCCGGCCGATGACGGGAAGGACCAGGATTCGTGACGAGCGTCGCCGAGAAGCTCCAGCGCAAGTCGCAGCGGGGCACGTCGAGCAAGCAGGTGCGCCTGAAGCTGGTCTACATCGACTTCTGGTCGGTCGTGAAGCTGTCGTTCCTCATCTCGGTGTGCCTCGGCGTGGTGCTCGTCGTCGCCGCATTCCTGGTGTGGGTCGTCCTGAACTCCACCGGGGTGTTCGACACGGTCGACACCCTGCTCTCGCAGGTGCTCACGCAGAACTTCTCGATCACCGACACCTTCGGGCTTAGCCAGGTGATGCTCTTCAGCTTCGTCATCGCGATCCTCAACGTGATCTGCGGCACCGCCCTCGGCGCGATCGGCGCGCTGCTGTACAACCTCAGCGTCCGCTTCACCGGCGGTCTGCTGGTGGGCTTCACCAACAACTGAGCGGGTTCGTGACCCCTCGGGCCGTGCGATAGGGTTGCTGTCGGCCCGGGCCGCGGTGATCCGCGGACGAGCCACTCGGGGCTATAGCTCAGGCGGTTAGAGCGCTTCGCTGATAACGAAGAGGTCCGAGGTTCAAGTCCTCGTAGCCCCACTTCTCCGCCGGCCGCTCCGGGTCGGCGCCGTACCTCTCCTTCCCTCTAGGGTGTGGGCGTGACCAAAGAGGATGTGGCCCGGGCGTTCTCCGAGCACCGATTCACGGACGCCTACCCCTTCATCGCAGCCGACGTCCGGTGGAACGTCGTCGGTGCGGCCGTGCTGCCCGGAAAGCAGCTGCTGATGCAGAGTTGCGGATCGATGCTCGCGGAGCTGGACGGAGTCGAGGTCCGCTTCGACCGGTTCCGGGTGATCACGAGCGAGACGGCGGTGGTCGTCGACAGCGTCGCCCACTACGGCGGCGACGACCCCGCCTCCGTGGCGGCGTGCGACATCTACGAGTTCGACGGCGAGCTGGTGACGAGCATCACGAGCTACAACGTGGAGGTCGACACCCCGGTCGCCCGTTAGGCTGGTCCGCCGCGGGGCCTTAGCTCAATTGGTAGAGCGCCTGCTTTGCAAGCAGGAGGTCAGGGGTTCGATTCCCCTAGGCTCCACGTCGCCGCGGGGCTACTTCGGGTCTTCGTAGCCGCCCTTCGCCATCGCCATCGAGGCCGCACCGAACAGCACGGCACCGATCGCGGTGAGCACGCCGATGAAGATCCAGAAGAACGTCGCCGCATCCATCGGAGCGCTCAGGCTTCCGGGCTGACGGGATCGACGTCGGCGACGTCCTCGATCCACAGCTCGTCGTCGGCGCGGAGCGTCTGCCACGCGGCGTAGGCGACGGCCCCCGCCGCGACGAGGCTGACCGCCACCACGACGAGGCGAACCGGGCTCGAGGACTCCTGCGGACGGACGGCCTTCCGCGCCTGCGCTCCGTACTTCGCGGCCTGCTTCCCGGCCTTCTTCGCCACCGCGCGCACGCGCGGGTCGCGTGCGGAGTCCAACGAGGCCAGGGTGGACCCGATGGCGCCGGCGAGCGCCGGGATGACGTCGTCCGCAAGGCGGGTGCGCCCGGTGTGGGCGGCCGCTCGACTTGCCGCGACGCTGCGCGCGACGGTCGGCTTCAGCCGGCTGTCGTACGTGCGCATCGCGGCCGGGGCGACATCCGTCCGCGCGTAGTCGCCGAGCTGGCGCCGCGCCTCGCGCAGCACTTGAGACGCGTGATCCAGAACAGCGCGCTGCTCCGCCGCGACCGAGTTCGCCCGGCTCTTCAGCTTGCGGAACTCCCGCGCGCGCTTGCGTGACGATGCCATGATGCACTCCCAAGTGGTCCGTCAGGTGACCAGCCGAGACCCGCACGCGCCGGCGAGCGGACCCTGATCAGAACCCCATCCTGCCACGGGCACTTTGACGATGGACCAGGTGTTCAGCAAAGACCGGGCGCGCGACGGGGTCCTGCTCGGCCGGCCCCCGTCGGCTGACAGCGAACCCGGGCGGTCGCGCGGGGCTCGTCGCAGGCCCCGCATGACAGAATCCGCCTATGCCGAATCGCACCGCTGTCGCCACGATCCACACCTCGAAGGGCGACATCACCGTCGACCTGCTCGGCCATCACGCTCCCCTCACGGTGGCCAATTTCACCGGCCTCGCGAACGGGTCGAAGGAGTGGACGCACCCGCAGACCGGGGCCGCCGGATCCGGCCCGCTCTACGACGGCACCATCTTCCACCGCATCATCAAGGACTTCATGATCCAGGGCGGCGACCCGCTCGGCCAGGGCATCGGAGGCCCGGGCTACCAGTTCGACGACGAGATCCACCCCGAGCTGAGCTTCCAGAAGCCCTACGTCCTCGCCATGGCGAACGCCGGCAAGCAGCAGGGCCGCGGGACCAACGGATCGCAGTTCTTCATCACCACCGTCCCGACGCCCTGGCTGCAGGGCAAGCACACGATCTTCGGCTACGTGACCGACGAGGAGTCCCAGCGGGTCGTCGATGCGATCGAGAGCGTCGACACGGATGCCCGCGACGCGCCGCGCCAGCCCGTCACCATCACCTCCATCGACATCGACGAGGCCTGACCCGGTCCCAGGAGTCCCTTCCCATGAGCAGCACCAACGAGACCGAGATCGACCCCTCGGTCTGCTACCGGCATCCAGGTCGTCAGAGCTGGGTGCTGTGCCAGCGGTGCGGTCGCACCATCTGCCCGGAGTGCCAGATCCTGGCTCCGGTCGGCGTGCAGTGCCCCGAGTGCGTGCGCGAGGCCGGCGGGTCGGTGACCTGGGCGCCGCGCGGGGGTCCGCGCCCGTCCGCGCGGGGCCGGGGCCGAAGCGCCTCGCGCACGACAGGGAACCTGCGCGGCTATCTCGCCGCCGAGACCGGGCCGCATCTCAGCTGGATCATCGTGGGAGCGTCCCTGCTGCTCTGGGTGGTCGGGTTCCTCAGCCAGAACGCGCCCTTCTCCTACCTGGCGGCAGGGTTCGGCGAGCCGTGGCAGCTGTGGCGGTACGCCACCTCGTGGCTGGTGCAGCCCTCGATCCCCGGCGGCACGTCGATCCTGGCCACCCTTCTCAACCTGGCCCTCTTCGCCTACTTCGGCCCGTTCATCGAGCGGATGATGGGCCGCTCCCGCTTCGCCGTGATCTTCTTCGCCGGAGCGGTGTTCGGAGGGGCGATCGGCGTGCTCGCGGGCGGCGTCTCGTGGGGTCTGACGCCGGGGCTCTACGCGGTGTTCGTCGCGTACGGGGTCGCGGCGATGCGCTCGGGCGCGAACGTGACGCTGCTGTGGGCATTCATGGCGTTCAACGTGATCTTCACCGCGGTGGCGGCGATCTCCGCCCTTCCGCAATTGATCGCCGGTGGGCTCGCCGGGCTGGGACTGCTCTGGCTACTCGACATCGCCGACCGACCGAGCCGGCGGAGCAGGACGCTCATCATCTGGGGCGTCGTCGGTGCGGCGGTCGCCCTCGCCACCCTCAAGACCGTAGCCCTGTCCGCCGGCGGGTGACCCGCGCGCCGACCCTACGTCGTCTCGAGCAAGTGCATTGTCCACAGCCGTCTCCACAGTGTGGAGAATTACAGCGCTGTAATTCGGGGGAAGCCGAAGTCGGCAGGGCGCGGAGCAGTCAGCGCCAGCGGGTGGTCATGAGGAAGCCGACCATCATGATGCCGAAACCGATCAGGATGTTCCACGCCCCCAGCGTAGGGATCGGCAACGTGGTCTTCGAGACGTAGAAGACGATGATCCAGGCCAACCCGACGAGCATGAAGCCAAACATGACCGGCTTGAACCAGACGGGATTCGGGATCGCGTCGCCGGACCTGGTCTCGGCCTCGAACGGGTCGGCCCGACGGACGGAGGTGCGGTCGCGGTCTCGGGCCATCCCGACATGGTAGCCGACCGGTCAGCGGAGCCGAGGG
>JACRGJ010000066.1 GCA_016212425.1 Micrococcales bacterium
GGACGCGGGGGCGCGGGGGCACGGGGGGCACGGGGACGCGAGGGCGCGGGGGCGAGAGGAGACACCCGGGGCGCGGGAGCGAGAGGAGAGGGGGCGGGGACCCAGGGCCGCGGGGGGCGCGAGGGAAGGGTGCCCTTGCTGTCGCGGCCGTGCCCGCGGTTTTACCATGGAGCACGTGCTCGTCTGCCTCACGGCGAACCACCGCAACGCGGGGTTCGACCTCCTCGACCGCCTGTCGGTCGCGGCTCCGCAGGCGACCGCCGAGCTCGTGGCCACCGGACCGGCCGTCCGCGGTGCCGTGGTCATCGCCACCTGCAACCGCTTCGAGACCTACCTCGACGTCGACGCCGACGACCCGGATGCCCACCGCAGCGTCGACCACACGATCCAGGTGATGAGCTCGGCCGGCTCCGTCGACTCCGGCGAGCTCCGCGACGCCGTCTCGGTGATCGTCGGCGACCGGGTGCCGCAGCACCTCTTCGCCGTCGCCGCCGGGCTCGAGTCCGTCGTCGTCGGCGAGGACGAGATCTCGGGCCAGGTCGCGCGCTCGTACGAGCTCGCGCGCGCCGACGGCACCACCACCAGCGCGCTCGACCGGCTCTTCCAGCGCGCCGCGCGCACGTCGCGCGAGGTGCGGTCGCGGTCCGACCTCGGCGGCGCCGGACGTTCGCTGGTGCGGCTCGCGCTCGAGCTCGCCGGCAGCCGCATCCCCTCCTTCGCGGAGGCGCGGGTGCTGGTGGTCGGGACGGGCAGCTACGCCGCCACCACCCTGGCCAGCCTGCACGGCCGCGGGGCCCGCGACATCGCGGTGTACTCGGCCACCGGGCGCGCGACCCGGTTCGCCGCCAAGTACGGGGTGCGCGCGGTGGACTCGCTCGCCGACGCCCTCGAACGCGCCGACCTCGTGATCACCTGCACCGCGCGCTACACGATCGGCCCGGACGACCTGCGCGGCGCACGCCCCCGGCTGCTGGTCGACCTCGGGATGCCGCACAACATCGACGCCGCCGTGCGGGACATTCCGGGGATCGAGGTGCTGGACCTCTCGCTGATCGCGTTGCACGCCCCGCTGCCCGAGCTCTCCTCCGGCGGCGCGCGAACACTCGTGGAGACGGCCGCCTCGGAGTTCACGGCCGAGCGCGCATCCGCCCCGGCCGTGGTGGCGCTGCGCCGTCACGTGCTCGACGCGACGGAGGCGGAGATCGCGCGGGCTGCCGCTCACGCCGCCGATGCCGAGGAAGCGGCGCGGACGGCGCGGGCGCTCCGGCACCTCGCCGGCGCCCTCCTGCACACCCCCTCGACCCGCGCCCGCGATCTCGCTCTCGGGGGCCGCGCCGCCGACTTCGCCCGCGGGGTGGAGGCGGTCTTCGGGGTCTCCCCCGCGGAGCCTGCCGGCGAGGCACCCGCGGGGAGCTCCGCATCCGCGTCGTGAGTCCGTCGCCGCGGTGAGCGCGACCCCCGGGTGGCAGTTGCGCGCACCCGACCTGGAGACGCCGCGCCTGACCCTCCGGCCGCTCGAGGCACGCGACGTCGTCCCCCTGCAGGGCTGGCAATCCGACCCGGCGTCCACCCGCTACCTCCCGTACGAACCCCGGTCGCGGGATCAGGTGGCCGCCTTCGTCGATCGCTTCGGCGGTGCCCGTGAGCGCTGGCACGACGGTGATCGGGTGGTGTTCGCGGTGGTGCGGGATGAGGACGCCGCGGTGATCGGCGAGGTGCACCTCGCGTCACGCCGCCATGCGGTGCGGGAGGTCGAGCTCGGCTGGGTCTTCTCGCCCGAGGTCGCCGGGGGGGGTTACGCGACCGAGGCCTCTCGCGCGGTGCGGGATCTCGCGCTCGGCGCGGGAGCGCACCGGGTGGTGGCGGAGGTCGATCCGCGGAACACCGCATCCGCGCGCCTCTGCGCGCGGCTCGGGATGCGGCAGGAGCCGTTCTTCCGCGCCGATCTCCCGTCGTCGGAGGGCTGGCTCGACACCGCGATCTGGGCTCTCGTCGAGGGGGATCCGCTTCCCTGACAGTCGATCCGCTCTGCTGAGGACGGCTCGGACGGGTGGCGGAAACGCATCCGTCCGCCTAGGGTGAGCCCACGCTCTGGTCGACGTCGACGAGGATGCCGGCCACCACGAGGACGAGGAGGTCCCGGTGTCCGATCATCCCCCTGCGGCCGGGCGGGAGACCGGCTTCGCGTCGGTCGTCCGTTCGGAGCGATTCACGGAATTGAAGAGCCGGCACCGGCGCTTCGTCTTCCCGCTGGCCGTGTTCTTCCTGATCTGGTACTTCCTGTACGTGCTGCTGGCGGCCTTCGCCCGCGACCTCATGGCGACGCCGGTGTTCGGCAACGTCAACCTGGGCCTCCTCCTCGGACTGGGCCAGTTCGTCACCACCTTCGCCATCACGATGGCCTACGTCGCCTTCGCGAACCGGCGACTGGATCCCGTCGCCACCGAGATCCGCGAGGAGCTCGAGCGGACGGGCCCGAACGCCGCCCCCGAGGTCCGAGGATGAGCGCCGTGCACGCGCTCGCCCGCACCGCCGCGACACCCACCCCGGTCGAGAACAACCCGGTGCTCAACATCGCCATCTTCCTCGCGTTCGTCGTGGTGACGCTGGTCATCGTGTTCCGCGCCAGCCGCAACAACCGCACCGCCGCCGACTACTACGCCGCGGGCCGCTCGTTCACGGGCCCGCAGAACGGGATCGCGATCTCGGGCGACTACCTCTCCGCGGCGTCCTTCCTCGGCATCTGCGGCGCGATCGCGGTCAACGGCTACGACGGATTCCTCTACTCGATCGGCTTCCTCGTCGCCTGGCTGGTCGCGCTGCTGCTGGTCGCCGAGCTGATGCGCAACACCGGGCGCTTCACGATGGCGGATGTGCTCTCGTTCCGGCTCAAGCAGGGCCCGGTGCGCACGGCGGCGGCGATCACGACCCTCGTGGTCTGCTTCTTCTACCTGCTGGCCCAGATGGCCGGGGCGGGCGGCCTGGTGGCCCTGCTGCTGGGGATCTCGGGTCCCGTGAACGTGGGAATCGTGATCGCCGTGGTCGGCATCCTGATGATCTTCTACGTGCTCATCGGCGGGATGAAGGGCACCACCTGGGTGCAGATCGTGAAGGCCGTGCTGCTCGTCGGCGGCGCCGCCGTGATGACGGTCTGGGTGCTCGCGATCAACGGGTTCGACCTGAGCGCCCTCCTGCAACGCGCCGTCGATACCTTCGGCGCCTCGCAGAAGGCGCAGGATGCCGGGGTGTCCGGCGCGGCGATCCTCGCCCCCGGGCTGCAGTTCGGGGCGAATCCGCTCGACTTCGTCTCGCTCGCGCTCGCCCTGGTGCTCGGCACGGCCGGTCTCCCGCACGTGCTGATGCGCTTCTACACCGTGCCGACCGCGAAGGAGGCCCGGCGCAGCGTCGTCTGGGCGATCTGGATCATCGGCGTCTTCTACCTCTTCACGCTGGTGCTCGGCTACGGTGCCGCCGCCCTGGTGGGCCCGGATGCGATCCTCGCGGCTCCGGGTGGGGTCAACTCCGCCGCGCCGCTGCTCGCGTTGCAGCTGGGCGGACCGGTGCTGCTGGGGATCATCTCGGCCGTCGCCTTCGCGACGATCCTCGCGGTGGTCGCCGGTCTCACCATCACCGCGGCGACGAGCTTCGCGCACGACATCTACGCGAACGTGCTGAAGAGGGGCACGGGCGCCTCCGGCTCGCTCGACGAGGTGAAGGTCGCTCGGCGCACCGTCGTGGTGATCGGGGTCGTCGCGATCATCGGCGGCATCGTCGCGCAGGGGCAGAACGTCGCCTTCCTCGTCGCGCTCGCCTTCGCGGTCGCCGCCAGCGCGAATCTGCCCACGATCCTGTTCTCGCTGTTCTGGCGACGCTTCACCACCCGCGGCGCGGTTTGGAGCATGTACGCCGGACTCGGCTCCGCCCTGATCCTCATCGTCTTCTCGCCCGCCGTGTCGGGCGGACCGACGCCGATGATCGCCGGGGTCGACTTCCACTGGTTCCCGCTCTCGAATCCCGGGATCGTCTCGATCCCGATCGGGTTCCTCGCCGCCATCGTGGGCACCCTCACCTCCCGCCCCACCGAGGACCCCGCGCTCCGTGACGAGATGGAGGTGCGCTCGATGACTGGCTACGGCGCCGAGAAGGCATCGGGCCACTGACGGCGGGTGCGACGCGGTCCGCGCAGGGACGCGCGGGTGCTCTGGCGCGCGGGTGCTCTGGCGCGCGGGTGCTCTGGTGCGCGGGTGCTCGGGCACCGGGAGGGGAGCGCCGCGCCGAGCTCGGGACGAGCGCGAGCGGGTCAGTGCACGTACTCGAGGAGGTCGAAGCCGATGGTGCGGAACGCTTCGAGCACCCGCAGGCGCGGCCAGATGCCGGAGTCGTTGAACTGCACCGAGACCGCATAGGTCACCGCGGTGCGCGGGCCGCGCAGCTCCCCCGCCTCCGAGCGCACCCCGTCATCCGTTCCGGTCTTGTTCACCAGCAGCAGACCGTGGTCGGTGGCGCGGTGGGAGAGCGGATCGAGCCCCAGCGCGCTCGCCACCATGGACAGGTCGGCGCCCAGCGAAAGCCAGCCCAGCACTCGCGCCGAGGTCGCCGCGTCGACCACCTCGCCGCGGGCCAGCGCGGCGAACAGCCGCGACAGCTCGGCCGCCGACCCGACGGAGAGCTGCGGCGCGTCGTCGGGGCCGCGTCGGTCGCGCACGATGTCGAGCATCGCCGTCCGCTCCAGGCCGAGCGACTCCGCCCGCTCGCGCACCGCCGTCAGCCCGACCCGCTTCAGCAGCACGTTCGTCGCGAGGTTGTCGCTCGTGGCCCCGACCAGCGCGGCGACATCCGCCATCGGCAGCGACGGCGCCGTCAGATGCTGCCAGACGCCCGAGTCGGCCACCGCATCCGCCGACGACTTCTCGAGGATGCTGAGCCCCGCCGCCGTCTCGGCCGTGACCCGCGCTGCCACCTCGATCAGGAGCAGGACCTTGCCGACGGATGCCGTGGGCAGCACGATGCGGTCGTCGATCGACACGAGCGTGCGGTCGGAGTCGAGGTCGAGCACCGACGCCGAGACCCGGGCGCCCTCGTAGGCCAGATCGCCGAGCGCGGTGAAGGTGCCGACGAACTTCTCGGCGGGCTGCGGCGCGCGGTGCTGCGGAGCGCGCCGGGAGCGGATGCGCTCGCGACGTCCCCCGGCGACGGCGGCATCTACCAAATCGTCACGCGCTCCCCGGGGTCGAGCCACAGCGCGTCGTCGGAGGTGACGCCGAACGTGTCGTAGAACACGTCGAGATTGCGCACGATCTGGTTGCAGCGGAACTCGGGCGGCGAGTGCGGGTCGATCGCCATGAGCCGCAGCTGCTCGGCCTCGCGCCGCTTCTCGCGCCACGACTCGGCCCAGCCGAGGAAGAAGCGCTCGGCTCCGGTCAGGCCGTCGATCACCGGCGGCTCGGCGCCCTCGAGCGAGGCGACGTAGGCCTTCCAGGCGATGCCGAGTCCGCCCAGGTCGCCGATGTTCTCGCCGATCGTCAGAGCGCCGTTGACGTGCTCGCCGGCGGGGAGCCCCTGCGGCACGAGCGCGTCGTACTGGGCGACGAGCGCGGTCGTGCGCTCCTCGAACGCGGCTCGGTCGGCATCCGTCCACCAGTCGGTGAGCCGGCCGTCGCCGTCGTACCGCGAGCCCTGATCGTCGAAGCCGTGCCCGATCTCGTGCCCGATCACGGCGCCGATGGAGCCGTAGTTCGCGGCGGCATCCCGGCCCTCCTCGTAGAAGGGGTGCTGCAGGATCGCCGCGGGGAAGACGATTTCGTTGAAGCCGGGGTTGTAGTAGGCGTTCACGGTCTGCGGGGTCATGAACCACTCGTCACGGTCGAGCGGGGTGCCGATCTTGCCGAGTTCGCGGCGGAACTCGAACTCCGCTGTCGCGCGGACGTTGGCGAGGAGGTTCTCCGGATCCACCTCCAGCGCGGAGTAGTCGCGCCAGCGCACCGGATAGCCGATCTTCGGGGTGAAGCGGTCGAGCTTCTGCAGCGCCCGCTCGCGGGTCTCGGGCGTCATCCACTCCAGGGTCTGGATGCTGTCGCGGTAGGCCTCGATGAGCCGGGCGACCAGGGCATCCATCCCCTCCTTCGCGCTCGGCGGGAAGTGCCGCTCGACGTAGACCCGGCCCACGGCCTCGCCCATCGCGCCCTCGACGAAGCTCACGCCGCGCTTCCAACGCGCGCGGATCTCGGGAGTGCCCGAGAGGGTGGTGCCGTAGAACGCGAAGTTCTCGAGCGTGATCGCGCGGGACAGGTAGGGCGCGAACGAGTGCACGATCTGCCAGCGGAGCCAGTCGCCCCATTCGTCGAGCCGCTCGGCGGTGATCAGCTGCGCGAGTCCCTCGGTGAAGCTCGGCTGCGCGAGCACCACCTCGTCGAACGAGCCGGGCGGCACCCCCATCCCGGCGAGCCAGCCGTCCAGGTCGACGCCGGGCGCGGAATTCGTCACCTCGCGCCAGGTGCGGAGGTTGTAGGTCTTCTGCGCGTCACGGCTCGCCACCGTGTCCCAGTGATGCGACGCCAGGGCGGTCTCGAGGCTCAGGATGCGCGCCGCCCGCTCGGCGGTGTCGTCGAGCCCGGCCAGGGACAGGATCCGCTCGAGGAACGCGGCGTAGGCGGCGCGGGTCTCGGCGTGCTTCTCCTCGCGGTAGTAGGCCTCGTCGGGCAGCCCGAGCCCGCCCTGGGAGAGGTGCACGATGTAGCGCTCGGGGTTCCCGGGGTCGTTGTCGACGTAGGCGCCATAGAACCCGCTGACGCCGCCGCGCTCGAGGCGACCGATCAGGGGCAGCAGGTCGTCGAGGGTCTGGATGCCGTCGACCTCGGCCAGCAGCGGCTCGAGGGGGTCGGCGCCGAGCGCCTCGATCCGCTCCTCGTCCATGAAGCTCGCGTAGAGATCGCCGAACTTCCGGGCTTCGGTGCCCGGTGCCGCGTCCGGAGCCTCCTCGATGATCTCGCGCACCGCCAGCTCGGCCGCCTCGGCGAGCATGTAGAACGTGCCGTACCGCGGCTTGTCGTCGGGGATGGGCGTGCGGGAGATCCACTTGCCGTTCGCGTGGCGGAAGAGGTCGTCCTGGGGGCGGGTCTCGGGGTCGAGTTCGTCGACCTCGAGACCCGCGGGAAGTGCGGCGTCGGTCATGCTCCCGACCCTATCCGCGGCGGGTGACCCGTTTCCGCGGGGGGTGCGGGGGTGCGGGGGGTGCGGGTGCGGGGGGTGCGGGGGGTGACCCGTTTCCGCGGGGGGAGGGGCAGCGTCCCCGGCGGGTGCGGGCAGCTTCCGTGGAGGGTGACGGGCAGCTTCGTCGGGAGATCGGGTCCTCCGGCCCCCCAGAGGGCGGGAAGCACCCGGGTCTCCGACGAACGGCGCGGTGGCGCGCTGCGGTCGGGACTACAGCTGTTCTCGCCCGCGACCCGCTCTCGCTGTCGAGCTGACGCGGGGTGCGGATGCTCTCGCCGAAATCGCCCGCAAGCTCGTGGCGGTGATGCGACGTGACGTCTGCACGGACCGGACCATGCGGGACGACGGGCGGGCGAAGCCGCGCCGGTCGATCACGCGGCTGCTGGCTGATCACCGGTACCCGCCCGGCGAGCAGCCTGGAGCGATCACACTCGCGATGGAGCAGGTGGACTCAGTGACGCCGCGGTATGCCGACCGAGAGTCGTCCGGTTGCGCGGAATCTCGCGCAGTTCCGTCGGAGGATCGGCCCCCGAGAGCCTCGGACGGGCGACGAACTCCCGAACTCCGACAAACCTGCTTCCGCTCCACCCTGCGTCCGGCTATCGTGAAACCTTGTGGTTGTAGATTTCACGGTGGGACAGGCGGATGTAGACCGAGTCTTCCACGCGCTCGCGGACGCGACCCGGCGCGACATCCTGACCCGCGTCATCGGCGAGGAGCAGTCGGTTTCGGCCCTCGCCCGCCGCTACGCGATGAGCCTGCCCGCGGTGCAGAAGCACGTCGGTGTGCTCGAGAGCGCTGGGCTCGTGCAGAAGCTCCGTCGAGGGCGGGAGGCGCGCGTGTCGGCCGAACTCGAGCGCATCCGCTTGGTCCGCGAGCTTCTCGACCGCTACGAGCAGCTCTGGCGGCACCGTGTCGTCGCGATGGACCACCTGCTCACCGACCGCCCCGCGAAGTAAGGAGAACCGCATGCCCGTCCTCGATGTCACGAAGAACCTCGACGCACTCACGCTCACCGTGACCGCCGAGTTCGCCGCCGATCCCGAGCGCGTCTGGCGGCTCTACGAGGACCCGCGTCGGCTCGAGCGCTGGTGGGGCCCGCCCGGATACCCCGCCACGTTCCTGCGCCACGAGCTGCGGCCGGGCGGCGGCTCGCACTACTTCATGCGCGGCCCGGAGGGTGACGAGCACCACGGAGTGTGGTCGGTGGTCGACGTGGATGCGCCCCGCGCGTTCACCGTCGACGACGCGTTCGCCGACGCCGCAGGCACCCCGAACACCGCCCTGCCGACGATGCGGCTGGCGATCACGCTGACCGCGGGCGGCGCGGGCACTGTGCTGACCTCGGTGTCGACCTTCGCCTCGGCAGAGGCGTTGCAGCAGACGCTCGACATGGGAATCGAGGAGGGCCTGCGCGGCGCGATGGCCCAGATCGACGGCATCCTGGCGGAGGAGTCGGCCTGACCTGGCGGGCAGCTGTTCTCCCCCGCGCCCGCCGGGATCTCCCGCGTACAGGACGAGAACAGCTGTCGTCCCGGGTACGAGCGCGCTCGGCGGGGGAGGATGGGCGCGCGAGGATGGGTGGATGAGCGCACTGCGGATCCTGTTCATCGGCGGCAACGGCATCATCAGCGCGGCGTCGAGCCGGCTCGTGCTGGAGCGCGGGCACGACCTGACACTGCTGAACCGCGGGGTCTCGGAGGCCTCCCCGGACGACCCCTTCGCCCGCCCGCCGATCGCGGGCGCGCGAACCCTCGTCGGGGACGCGGCGGAGCCGGCATCCGTCCGCGCGGCCCTCGGGACGAGCGAGTGGGATGTCGTGGTCAACTTCCGACTCTTCGACCCCGCACTTGCGCACGACGAGGTGGAGACCTTCGCGGGGCGCACCGGGCAGTACGTGTTCATCTCCAGCGCATCCGCCTATCAGAAGCCCGTCGAGCGGCTGCCGATCACCGAGTCGACCCCGTTGAAGAACCCGTTCTGGCAGTACAGCCGCGACAAGATCGCCTGCGAGGATGCCTTCGTCGCGGCCTACCGCGAGCGGGACTTCCCGGTCACGATCGTGCGCCCCAGCCACACCTACGACGAGCAGTCGATCCCGATCCCCGGCCGCTGGACCGCGGTCGAGCGGATGCGGAAGGGGTTGCCGATCCCCGTGATCGGCGACGGCACCTCGCTCTGGACCCTCACCCACACCCGCGACTTCGCGGTAGGGCTGGTCGGGCTGCTCGGCAACCGGCGCACGCTGGGGGACGCGGTGCACATCACCTCGGATGAGGTGCTCACCTGGGCGCAGATCTGCCGCATCCTGGGCGCCACCGTCGGCAACCCCGACCCGACGCTGGTGCCTGTGACGAGCGCGCAGCTGGGCACCGAACTCTCCGACGACGCCGACGGGCTCCTCGGCGACAAGGCGCACTCGGTGATCTTCGACAACACGAAGGTGAAGGCGCTGGTTCCGGAGTTCGGCGCGACGATCCCGTACTGGCAGGGCGCGCGGGAGGCGGTGGAGTGGCGGCGCGCGGATGCGCGGCGGTCCGCCCCGGAGCCCGAACTCGACGCGGCGCTCGAGCGGCTCGTGGCCCGCTGGGGCGTCTAGGCGGCTCGCGGGATTCCGCCCCGGACGTGTGGGCGCGCCCGGGGCGGAATCCCGCTCGGCAGAATGGGCGGATGCGGATCGAGCCGGAGCGCGCCGCGCCTGCACACCTCGATCCCGCGCACCCTGCGCACCTCCCGTTCGCGCGACGCGAGCCCGAGTCCGCGCACCCCGACCGCGCGCCCGACCCCGCGCCCGCGTTCGCACTGCCCGGGCCCCCGCGCGCACAGCCCGAGCCCGCCCCCGACCCTGCCCTCCCCCAGCGGCTGCGAGGAAAAGTCGGGGGAGCGGTGCGGGTCGGCGACACGGTGCTGCGCCCGATCGGACCCTGGACTCCCGCGGTGCACGCGCTCCTCGAGCACCTGGCGCGCGCCGGACTGCGCGGAGTGCCCGGCGTGGCCGGTATCGAGGGCGGCCGCGAGGTGCTCCCCTACATCCCCGGCCGCAGCCTCGATCCGGATGCCGAACTCGCCTCCGACGCGGAACTCGCGGGGGCGGTGACGTGGCTGCGCGACTACCACGCCGCCGTCGCGTCCTTCCGCCCGACGGAACCCCTGAGGTGGCGCAGCAGCGCCGAGCCGATGCGACTCGCCGCCGACCAGATCGTCACCCACAACGACCCGGGGGCCTACAACTGGGTCGTCTCTGGCGGGGCCTTCGTGGGGATGATCGACTGGGACATGGCCGGCCCCGGGCATCCGCTCGAGGATCTGGCGTTCCTGTGCTGGACGGGCATCCCCCTCCATCGCGAGCTGCTGGCAGCGGATGCGGCGCGCCGACTCCGCCGTGTCGCGCGGCTGTACGGGGGGTTCACGCCCGCGGAGATCCTCGACGCGGCGGTGGCGCGGATGAGAGTGGCGGCGGAGCGGATCGCCGCCGGTCAGCGGCGAGGCGACCCGGGCCTGCTCGCCCTCGGGCAGGCGGGCGAGCCGGAGCGCACCCTCGAGCGGCTCGCGGATTTCGCGGTGCGACGCCCCGCGATCGACGCCGCTCTCGCATCCGGGTAGGACAAAGGTCGCCATCACCTGGCGCAAACGGCGCCCCCGACCGCGTCATGTGAACCAATTGGGGTGAATGAGCGACGGTGGATGGACCGGGGGGTCGGGGGTGGCGCGACCGCCGAGCGACCCGCTCCCTCGCGAGTCTCCCCAATTGGTTCACATGACGTGCGCGACCCCGCACGTCGCGCCATCTGACGAGGATCGGCAGCATCCGGGGATCGGGATAGCGTTAGCGCTTCTGCTTCTTCGCACCTCGGGATCCGCATGACCTCCGACCCTGCCGCCACCGGCTCGCTGCCCCTCGCGTCGCACGCGACCGTGCCCCCCGGATTCACCCTGCGCTCGTGGCGTACCGCGGTGTTCGTGATCTTCGCGATCAACGGCTTCGGCATGGCGACCTGGATCTCCCGCGTGCCCGCCTACCGCGCAGCCCTCCGGCTCGACACGGCGGAGGTCGGACTGCTGCTGCTCGGCGGGTCGGCTGGCGCCATCCTCGGGCTGCTCGCCTCCAGCCACGTGATCGCGCATCTCGGCGGGCGGCGCACGCTGCGCATCGTGCTGCTCGGACAGGCGTTGGGGGTGCTCGTGGTCGGGCTCGGCAGCCTCGGCGGCAGCTTCGCCGGGATCTTCGCCGGACTCGCCCTGTTCGGCGTGAACTCCTCGGTGGGCGACGTCGCGATGAACGTCGAGGCCGCCGAGACCGAGCGCCTCACGGGCCGCACGATCATGCCGTTGTTCCACGCGCTGTTCAGCGTCGGCACCGTCGCCGGCGCGGGAGTCGGATCGCTGATGGCCTTCGCGGGCGTGGCGCCGCTCGGGCACTTCGCCGGCGTCGCCGTCCTCATCGCGGTCGTCGGCGTGCTCGCCCCGCGCTTCATCCCGCGGCAGGAGGCGGTCGCCGAAGAGCACGCGCCGCGCACGACCCTGCGGGAGCGACTGGTCATCTGGCTCGAGCCGCGCACCCTGCTGATCGGGTTGATCATGCTCGGGATGGCCTTCACGGAGGGCTCGGCCAACGACTGGCTCGCGCTCGCGATGATCGACGGCCGCGGCGTGGACCAGGGCCAGGGCGCCCTGCTGTTCGCGGTGTTCGTGGCCGCGATGACTCTGGGGCGCGTGGCCGGTGGGCCGGTGGTCGATCGGATCGGACGGGTGCCCGCGCTGCGCGGGGCGGCGCTGCTGGCGATCCTCGGCCTGCTCGTCGTCATCCTCGTGCCGGTGGTCTGGATCGACGTGGTCGGCATCGTGCTGTGGGGCATCGGCGCCTCGCTCGGCTTCCCGCTCGGGATGTCGGCTGCGGCCGACGATCCGGTGAAGGCCGCCGCCCGGGTCAGCGCGGTCGCGACGGTCGCCTATTTCGCCTTTCTCGTCGGCCCTCCGGTGATCGGCTTCGTCGGCCAGGGTGTCGGCCTCCTCAACGCCCTGCTCGTGGTGGTCGGGCTGATCGTGCTCTCGCTCCTCGCCACGCCCGCCGCCCGCGAGCGTCGCGCATCCTGAGCCGCGTCATCTGCGACGTTCGCTGTGGTCTCGCCCGCCGACGCCGGGTCGCCCGCCCGCCCCAAGTGGGCTCGGCGATGACCTCATACGCCCCAATTGGGCCAGATGATGGACCTCCCCGGGTCCGCTCCAGCCCGCACCCCCGGCGCAGCCGAACCCCGCCCTCACCCCCGCCGCATCCGCACCCCCGGCGCACCCCCGGCCGGGTCCGCTCCAGCTCGCACCCCCGGCGCACCGAACCCCGCCCGCACCCCCGCCGCATCCGCACCCCCGCCGCATCCGCACCCCGCCCCCACACCCCGCCCGCATCCGCGTGCGCGCCGCAGGCGCCGACCTAGACTCGAGCCCGTGCGCCTGGTGATCGCCCGCTGCTCGGTGGACTACGCCGGGCGGTTGAGCGCGCACCTCCCGCTCGCCACGCGGCTGCTCGTGCTGAAGGGCGACGGCAGCGTGCTCGTGCACTCGGATGCGCTCAGCTACAAGCCGCTGAACTGGATGAGCCCGCCCTGCTCGTTCGCCGTCGAGGAGGTCGACGCGGAGCGGGCCGCCGCCGGGGTCACCGCGCTCTGGCGGGTGACCCACGCGAAGACGGCGGACGTGCTCGTCATCTCGATCCACGAGATCCTGCACGACTCCTCGCACGACCTCGGCGTCGACCCGGGCCTGCAGAAGGACGGCGTCGAGTCGGACCTGCAGCGCCTGCTCGCCGAGCAGATCGAGCTGCTGGGCGACGGGCACTCGCTGGTGCGCCGCGAGTACATGACCGCGATCGGTCCGGTCGACATCCTGGCGCGGGATGCCGCGGGCGTCTCGGTGGCGGTGGAGATCAAGCGGCGCGGCGACATCGACGGGGTCGAGCAGCTCACCCGGTACCTCGAGCTGATGAACCGGGATCCGCGCCTCGCGCCGGTGGCCGGGGTGTTCGCGGCGCAGGAGATCAAGCCGCAGGCGCGGATGCTGGCGGAGGACCGCGGCATCCGCTGCGTCACGCTCGACTATGACGCGATGCGGGGCCTCGAGACCGGCCACGCCCGGCTGTTCTGACCCGCTCCTCCCCCGGCACCGCGGGTTGCACGCGGCACCGCGGGTTGCGGCGCCACCGCGGGCTCCGCCCCCCAAGCACCGCGGGCTCCCCCGGCACCGCGGGTTCCCCCGGCACCGCGGGCTCCGCCCGGTACCGCGCGTTCCTCCGGATCGCGGACCCCTCCCGCGTCCATCCCCGCACGCGCCGCCTCCACATCCGGAGAGACCCCCGCCGCTTAGGCTGAGCGGGCCATGCCCGAGCATCCGTACACCGCAGTCCTGGTCGACCTCGACGGCACCATCGCCGACTCCGCGCCGGGCATCACGGCCACTCTCGCCTACACCTACGAGGCGCTCGGGATGCCGGTGCCGCCGCCGGCGGAGCTGCTGAGGTGGGTGGGGCCGCCGATCCTCGACTCCTTCCGCGACCTGGCGGGGCTGGACGCCGCGCGATCGCAGCGGGCCCTCGCGATCTACCGGGAGAGGTACCTCGAGAGGGGTGCGGTGGACGCCCGGATCTATCCCGAGATCGCGGATGTGCTCCGCGACATCCACGGCGCGGGCGTCAGCCTCTCGCTCGCGACGAGTAAGCCCGAGACGCCCGCGCGGCTCATCCTCGAGCGCTTCGGGCTCGTGCCCTGCTTCGACGAGCTCACCGGCGCGAGCGAGGACGAGGTGCGCAGCGCCAAGGCGGATGTGGTGGCCGAGGCCCTCCGGCGGCTGGCCGCCGGCGGGCACGACCTGAGCCGCCCGGTGATGGTCGGCGACCGCCGCCACGACATCGAGGGCGCCGCGGCGCACGGGGTGCCGACGATCTTCGCGGCCTGGGGTTACGGCGCCCCGGCGGAGGCCGCCGGGGCGGTCGCCACCGCGGCGACGCCGGACGAGCTCCGCCCACTGCTGGGGCTTTCGCCGGTCACCAGCGCAGCAGCACGAACTCCGCGCTGACGCCGGGCCCCAGGGCGAACAGCACCCCCGTGTCCCCGGGCTCGTGCGGCGCGTCGAGCTCCCCGGCGAGCACGTGCAGCACGCTGGCCGAGGAGAGGTTGCCGACCGCGGCCAGGGAATCCCAACTGCGCCGCAGGTCCCCGTCGGGTCCGTCCCGGAGCCCGAGCCCCCGCTCGAAGGCCTCCAGCACCTTCGGGCCGCCCGGGTGGGCGATCCAGGCGGCGATGTCGCCGACGGTGAGATCGTGGTCGGCCAGGAACGCGCGCGCGTCGCCCGGTATGTGCGCGTCGATGGTGTCGGTGACGCCGGCGGTCAGGATCACCTGGAAGCCCGTCTCGCTCGGACGGAAGCCGATCACCTCCTGCGTCCCGGGGTAGAGACGGCTGCGATTCGCGACCACCGCGGGTCCGGCGGTTCCCGCCCGGGCGGCCCGGCCATCGCCCACCATCACGACGGCGGCGGCGCCGTCCCCGAACAGGCCGCTGGCCACGAGGTTGTCGGTGGAGTCGTCATCCCGTTGCACGGTGAGCGAGCAGAGCTCGACCGCGACGAGCACGGCGACGTGGTCGGGATGCCCGGCCAGGTAGTCGTCGACGCGGGAGATGCCGGCGGCGCCCGCCACGCAGCCGAGCCCGAACAGCGGCAGTCGTCGCACGTCGTCGCGCAGGCCCAGCTCGGCGACGAGGAGCGCGTCGACGCTCGGCGCCGACATGCCGGTCACCGAGGTGAAGACGATGAGGTCGATCTCGTCAGCACGGATGCCCGCCCGCCCGAGCGCACCGGTCAGCGATCGCGCGGCAAGCCGGGTCGCCTCGCGGACGAACAGGTCGTTCGACGCGCCGAACGCGAGCACGTCGCGGTAACTCTCCAGCGGCAGCACCGTGTGTCGCGTGCGAACGCATGCCGATTGGTGCATACGACGCAGCAGCGCCTGCTTCACGGGGTCGCTCGTGATCATCGGCGCGAGCAGTTCCGTGATCTCGGCTTGGGTCGAGACGTGCTCAGGCAGCGCGGTCGCGACCGCGGCGATGCGGGACACGGGCTAGTGCTCCGTCGGCGGCAGGAGATCATCCCACCCGGCCTGCGGCGTCGCGCAGGTCTCGCGGAACACGTACTGCGACGGGAGCTTCCGCTGCGAGCTCGTCCAGTCGATCGCGGGCCGGCGCTGCTCCTGCGGCAGGTAGCCGAGGCGGTAGACCGCCATGAGCTCCAGCTCGTCGGGCACCCCGAGCAGCGCCACGATCCGATCCCACTGGCCGGGCACCTCCATGGGGAAGGAGATGAATTGGATGCCCATCCCGAGCTCCACCGTGGTGAGCCAGACGTTCTCCATCGCCGCGCCCATGCTGAAGAGGGAATAGAAGCTCGACAGCTCGCCGGGGCGGTACTCGCTGCGGTCGAGCATCACCCCCAGCAGCAGCGGCGATCCGGCGACGAGCTTGCGGTTCTCGGCCCCGAGCGTCTGCGGCACGCGGAGGGAGTTCATCAGCTTCTGCCCGCGCGGGGTGAACGCCTGGGAGGTGAAGGGGCGCAGCGGCGCAGGGAGCCGGTCGAAGAGCATGCCGCTGCGGGTGCGCTCCATCTGCTCCTTCGAGAAGCGGAAGTACGGCTTGTAGCGCTCGAAGAACGTGCCGTTGGACATCGCCTCCGTCATGCTCGCCCCGCTGATCCGGGCGATGGTCTCGATGGTGTCGCGGTTCTCGACGAGCACGAACCGCCACGGCTGGCTGTTCAGCTGACTGGGGGCGCGGCCGGCCACCTCCATCAGGAGTCGCTGATGCTCCTCCGACACCGGATCGGGCAGCAGCGGGCCGTTCGTGGTCTTGCGGCGACGGAGGACGTCGAGGAACTCCATCAGCGGCGCCTTCCGGATCGGGTGGATGCGGACAGTGCCGCCGCGGCGAACCAGGGCGCGGCGGCGAGCGCGACGCGGGCGTGCATCCGCCGGCCGGCGTGCGGCAGCGCGGCGAGCGGAACCATCGCCGGGGCGAGCAGGGCCGTCTCCGGCGCACGGCGGACGAGGCCGGCGGCCAGCGCCGCGAGGGTCAGGATCGCGGTGCCGGTATAGAGAACGTGGTGCAGCCAGCGGTAGCCGCGGGTGTCCAGCACCCGCGCCTGGACGGCGGTGCCGAGGGCGATGCTCGCGAGGTACCCGACGGTCGCGGCGTGGGTCAGTGCGGGGGTCGGCGGCAGGGGGCGCGGTGCACGCCGAGAGCTGCGCCGGATGACCACCCCGTCAACCTAGGCCCTCTCCTGCCCGACCGCTCGGGCCGGGCGTTACCCGGAGAGACTGCTCAGGGCCCGGTCCTCCGCGGGGATGCGCACCAGACCGAGCAGCAGCGCGTTCAGCACGGTGAACGCGACGGCCGTGATCCACGCGGTGTGCACGAGCGGCAGCGCGACCCCTTCGATCACCACCACGAGGTAGTTCGGATGCGGCAGCCACGGGTAGCGGTAGGGTCCGGTCCGCACCCGGGCCGCGCCGGGCACGACGACGATCCGGGTGTTCCACTGCGCGCCGAGGGAGCGGATGATCCAGAGCCGCGCGGCCTGGCACGCCAGCGCGACGACGAGCATCGGGATGCCGAGCGCGGGCAGGAACGGGCGCTCGAGCAGCCAGACCTCGGCCAGGGCGCCGACCAGCAGCGCGCCGTGCAGAGCCGCCATCACCGGGAAGTGCCTGGCGCCGAACTCGCGCCCGCCGCGCGCGAGCGCCGCGGCCCGGTTGCGCCGCGAGATCCGCAGCTCGTTGAGCCGCTCCGCGCCGGTGCCGAGGACGAGGAACGCGAACGCCCACGCGCTCACGCGCCGGGAAGGTGCCGCTCGGCCGGGCCGACGTACTCCGAGAGGGGACGGATGAGCGCGTTCGCGCTCAGCTGCTCCATCACGTGCGCGGCCCAGCCGGTGACACGGGCCGCGGCGAACAGCGGGGTGAAGGTCTCCGTGTCGAAGCCGAGCAGCCGGTAGGCCGGGCCCGAGGGGTAGTCGAGGTTCGGCTTGATGTTCTTCCGCTCGCCCATCCCGCGCTCGAGTGCGTCGTAGAGGGCCATCAGGTCGCCCGCGTCGTGCTCGGCGACGAGCCGGTCGAGCGCCGCGCGCATCGTCGGCACCCGCGAGTCGCCGTTCTTGTACACCCGATGCCCGAAGCCCATGATCTTGCGCTTCGAGGCGAGCGCCGCAGCCAGCCAGCCCTCGACCGCAGCCGCGGACCCGATCTCAGCGAACGTGTGCATGACCGCCTCATTCGCCCCGCCGTGCAGAGGGCCCTTGAGCGCGCCGATCGCCGCGACCACCGCCGAGTGCAGGTCGGCCAGGGTGGAGGTGACCACGCGCGCGGTGAACGTGGAGGCGTTGAAGGAGTGCTCGGCGTACAGGATCATCGAGATGCGGAACACGTCGGCCGCGGTCTCGGTGGGCTCCTCGCCGAAGGTCATCCAGAGGAAGTTCCGCGCGTAGTCCAGGTCGTCGCGCGGCTCGATCAGCTCGAGCCCGTGTCGGCGCCGCTGGTCGTAGGCGACGATCGCCGGCATCGCCGCGAACAGTCGAGCCGCCTTGCGGAGGTTCGCGGCGACGCTGGCGTCCTCGGCCTCGGGGTCGTTCGCGCCCAGCAGGCTGACCGCGGTGCGCAGCACGTCCATCGGATGCGCGCCCGTCGGGCACGCGTCGATCACCCGACGCACGGTGGGGTCGAGCGCGCGGCCGGCGCGCTCATCCGCCACCAGCGCCGCGAGTTCGGCATCGGTGGGCAGCTCGCCGTGCCAGAGCAGCCAGGCGACCTGCTCGACGCTGCAGTGCGCCGCGAGCTCTTGCACGGGGTACCCGCGATACAGCAGCGAGTTGGTCTCGGGGTTCACCTTGGAGATCGCGGTGGTGTCGACCACGACCCCTGCGAGCCCCTTCCTGATGTCGGTCTGCTCGGTCATGCAGCGGTCCTCTCGCTCGCGGCTCGGGTGGGGATCGGCCCACCGCCCGCCGGCGGTCCATGTAAACACGGCCGCCGCCCGGGGGCGTACCGTCGAGACGGACGGGCCGGCGCGGGCGCGGCACGAAGGTCGGCGGACGGGAGTGCGGATGGGTCGGGATGCGGTCATCGTCGCGGCGGCACGGACGCCGCTGGGCAAGCGGAACCGGGCGCTCGCCGACCGGCATCCGGTCGATCTCTCCGTCGCCGTGCTGGATGCGGTGGTCGAGCGCGCGGGGGTGGAGCCGGGGCTGGTGGCCGACGTGATCTGGGGATGCGTCGCCCAGGTCGGCGAGCAGAGCTTCAACATCGCCCGCACCGCCGCGCTCGCCGCGGGCTGGCCCGAGTCGGTGACCGGGGTGACCGTCGACCGGCAGTGCGGCTCGTCGCAGCAGGCCGTGCACTTCGCCGCGGCGGGGCTCATCGCCGGGCATGACGACCTGGTCATCGCCGGCGGGGTGGAGTCGATGTCCCGGGTGCCGATGGGATCCTCCCGGGCCGGGGCGGATCCGTGGGGCGAGGCGTTCCTCGCCCGCTACGGCACGCATCCGGCGCAGGGCCCGGCCGCGGAGCTGGTGGCGCGGCGCTGGGGGCTCGAACGGGAACGGCTGGACGCCTACGCGCTGGAGTCCCACGCCCGGGCCGCCGCCGCCGAGGATGCCGGCGCGTTCGCGGCGGAGATCGCCCCCGTCGACACCCCCGCCGGGGCTCTGGAACGCGATGAGGGCATCCGGCGCGGCAGCACCCCCGAGGCGATGGCGGCGCTGCCGCCGGCGTTCGCGGAGGACGGGGTGATCACCGCCGGGAACGCGTCGCAGATCTCCGACGGGGCGGCGGCCCTGCTGCTGACCACCTCGGAGCGCGCCCGCGAACTCGGCCTGCGCCCGCTCGCCCGCATCCACACCGCCGTCGTCGCGGGCGACGATCCGGTGCTCATGCTCACCGCCCCGATCCCCGCGACCCGCAAGGCGCTCGAGCGCTCCGGGCTCGCCCTCGAGGACATCGGCGTGTTCGAGGTCAACGAGGCCTTCGCCTCCGTGCCGCTGGCCTGGCTGGCCGAGACCGGAGCGGACCCCGCGCGGCTCAATCCGAACGGCGGCGCGATCGCGCTGGGGCATCCGCTCGGGGCCTCCGGGGCGCGGCTGATGACCACGATGCTGCACCGGATGCTCGCCACCGGGTCGCGCTACGGGCTGCAGACCATGTGCGAGGCGGGCGGCCAGGCCAACGCCACGATCCTCGAGCTGATGTAGGCGGCAGCGGCGTGGATGTCGCGGGTCGGGTGGCGCTGGTCACGGGCGGGGCGTCGGGGCTCGGCCGCGCCACGGTGGAGGCGCTGCTGGCGCGCGGCGCGCGGGTGGTGGTGCTCGACCTGCCGGGCTCGGCGGGCGCGGCGGCGCTGGCGGCGGAGCATCCGGGGCGGGTGCGCTTCACGCCCGGGGACGTGCGCGCGGAGGCGGATGTGGCGGCGGCCCTCGACCGCGCGGCGGAGCTCGGCGACCTGCGGGTGGTGGTCAACTGCGCCGGGGTCGCCACCCCGCTGCGGGTCGTCGGGCGCGCGGGACCGCATCCGCTCGAGGCCTTCCAGCGCGTCGTGGACATCAACCTGATCGGCACCTTCAACGTCATCCGGCTCGCGGCGGAGCGGATGCAGGCGCTGGACCTCGCCGACGCGGAGGAGCGCGGGGTGATCGTGAGCACCGCCTCGGTCGCCGCCTTCGACGGGCAGATCGGCCAGGCGGCCTACTCCGCGTCGAAGGCGGCGATCGCGGGCATGACCCTGCCGATCGCGCGCGAGCTCGCGGCCACGCGCATCCGGGTGGTCACCATCGCCCCCGGCATCTTCGACACCCCGCTGCTCGCGGCGCTGCCGCGGGCCGCGCGGGACTCCCTCGGCGTGCAGGTGCCGCATCCGTCGCGCCTGGGCCGCCCTGCGGAGTTCGGGCTGCTGGTGGCGCAGATCGTCGAGAACCCGATGCTCAACGGCGAGACGATTCGCCTGGACGGCGCGATCCGGATGGCGCCGCGCTGACGCAGCGCGCGCTGAGGGAGCGCGCACTGAGGGAGCACTCACTGAGGGACCGCGCGCCGGCCCGGCTCGCTTACTCGGAGCGGTTCGTCGAGAGGTCGAAGGTGTAGACGCCGGCGTCGAAGTCGGCGTACCCCGCGTAGTCCACCAGCTCGTAGAGCCGCGCGCGGGTCTGCATGCCCGGCACCTCGGACCGCAGGGTTCCGGAAGCCGCGAGCGCGTCGAGCCCGCGCTCGATCGCGCCCATCGCGATCCGCAGCAGCGAGACCGGGAAGATCACGAGGTTCACGCCGACGTCCTGCAGCTGCTGCACGGTGAACAGCTCGCTCTTGCCGAACTCGGTCATGTTCGCCAGGATCGGCACCTCGACGGCGGCGCGCATCCGCTCGAACTCGGCCAGGCTCGCCATCGCCTCCGGGAAGATCGCGTCGGCCCCGGCGTCGACGAGCCGCTTCGCCCGCTCCGTCGCGGACTCGAGCCCCTCGACCCCGCGGATGTCGGTGCGCGCCATCACCAGGAAGTCCGGGTCGCGGCGGGCCTGCACGGCGGCGCGGATGCGGTTCACCGCGGTGGCCGTATCGACCACCTCCTTGCCGTCGAGGTGGCCGCAGCGCTTGGGGTTCACCTGGTCCTCGATGTGCACCCCGGCGACCCCGGCGTCCTCCAGCGCCTGCACCGTGCGCGCCACGTTCATCGGCTCACCGAACCCGGTGTCGCCGTCGATCAGCGTCGGCAGGTCGGTGGTGCGGGCGATCTGCGCCCCGCGCTGGGCGACCTCGCTGAGCGTGGTGAGGCCGATGTCCGGCAGGCCGAGTTCGTTCGCCATCACCGCGCCCGAGACGTAGACCCCCTCGAAGCCCTTCTCCTGGATCAGCCGTGCGCTGAGCGGGGTGAACGCGCCGGGGAGGCGCTGGATCGTGCCCGAGGCGAGCCCGGCGCGGAAGGCGGTGCGCTTGTCGTGCGCCGTCGTCGTCGAGGAGAGCATCAGAACAGTCCCTTCGGGGCCGGCGGCACGGACTCCGCGATGAGGGTGAGGCCGCCGAGCTCGTCGGCGGTCAGCTCGGGCAGCCGTTCGGCGACGCCGAGGAAGCGCTCGATCTCGGCGTCCGCCAGGACCCCGGCGGCGAGGGTGCGGAACTTCCGGATGTAGTCCGCCCGGGCGAACGGGCGCGCGCCGAGCGGATGCGCATCCGCCACCGCGATCTCCTCGACCAGCCGCGAGCCGTCCTCCCGCTCGATCTCCACCCGGCCGCCGAACGCCTTCTCGGCCGGGTCGGTCGAGTGGTAGCGGCGGGTCCACTCGGCGTCCTCCGCGGTGCTGACCTTCCGCCAGAGGGCGACCGTGTCGGGGCGCCCGGCGCGCTCGGCCGCGTAGGAGGCGACGTGGTCCCACGCACCGTCCTGCAGAGCGACGGCGAAGATGTACGGGATCGAGTGGTCGAGGGTCTCGCGGCTGGCGCGCGGGTCGTACTTCTGCGGATCGTTCGCGCCCGAACCGATCACGTAGTGCGTGTGGTGGCTGGTGTGCAGCACGATCCGCGCGATCCGCGCGGGGTCGCGCAGCTCCGGGTGCTGCGCCCCGAGGCGCCGCGCGAGGTCGATCCAGGCCTGCGCCTGGTACTCGGCGGAGTGCTCCTTGGTGTAGCTGTCGAGGATCGCGCGCTTCGGCTCGCCGGGTGACGGCAGCGGCACGGAGTAGGCGGCATCCGGCCCCTCGAGGAGCCAGGCGATCACGCCGTCCTCGCCCTCGTAGATCGGGGTCGGGCTCGACTGCCCGCGCATCGCCCGGTCGACGGACTCGATCGCGGCCTTCCCGGCCAGGGCCGGGGCGTACGCCTTCCAGCTGGAGATCTCGCCCTTCCGCGACTGCCGGGTCGCGGTGGTCGTGTGCAGCGCCTGCCCGACGGCGTGGAAGGTCGTCTCCGGCGCGAGGCCCAGCAGCGTGCCCAGCCCCGCCGCGGCGCTCGGACCGAGGTGGGCGACGTGGTCGATCTTGTGCGCGTGCAGGCTGATGCCGCGCGCGAGGTCGATCTGGATCTCGTATCCCGTCGCGATCCCGCGCAGCAGCGCCGCGCCATCCGCCCCGGCGTGCTGGGCGACCGCGAGGATCGGCGGGATGTTGTCGCCCGGGTGGGAGTACTCCGCCGCGAGGAACGTGTCGTGGAAGTCGAGCTCCCGGACCGCGACGCCGTTCGCCCACGCCGCCCACTCGGGCGCGTGGCGCCCGTCGATGCCGACCACGGTCGCGCCGGCGCCGCCGGTGGTGACCGGATGCGCCTCCGCCTGCCCGCGCGCCGCGACCACGGGTGCCCGGCCGAGCGAGGCGGCGGCCACCGCGGCGTTGTCGATGACGCGGTTGACCACCATCTCGGCCACCGCATCCTCGACCGGCACCGCGTCGGCCGCGACCTCCGCGATCCGCCAGGCCAGCTGCTGCTCCCGCGGAAGGTTCTCGTCACTGCGGTGGACGCGCACCCGGTGCTCGATCATCGGCCCTCACTCTACGGCGGCGGATGCGCGGCTCGTCGAGCGTGCCCGTTCCCGGTCGAGCGGGCGCTCCGAGCGCATCCGCTCGAAGGCGAAGAGGCACGCTCGGCGCGCGGAGGGCGTCGGGGCGGGGCGCGGGGCGCGGGGCGCGGGGCGCGGGGCTTCCCTAGGCTGAGCGGATGACGACCGTCGCGCAGCCGCGCGGCGGCACGGCACCCGCGGCCGCCCTCGTGGTCGTCGGGCTCGTGACCCAGGAGATCGGGGCCGCGGTGGCGGTGCTCGTGATCCCCAGCCTCGGCGCTCTCGGCATCGTGGTGCTGCGGCTCGTCTGGTCGGCGGCGATCCTGCTCGCGGTCGCCCGGCCGGCCCTGCGCGGACGCTCGCTCCGAGACTGGCTCGCGGTGCTCGGGTTCGGGGTTGCGCTCGCGGCGATGAACGCGACCTTCTACGAGGCGATCGGGCGCATCCCGCTCGGCGCCGCCGTGACCATCGAACTGCTCGGGCCACTCGTGCTCTCGGTGGTGCTGAGTCGGCGCCCCCTCAACGTGCTGTGGGTCATCGTCGCGTTCGGCGGGGTGCTGCTGCTCGGCGCATCCGAGTTGGCGCGGCTCGACCCGCTCGGAGTGCTGTTCGCCGCCGCGGCGGCGGTGTTCTGGGCGGGCTACATCCTCGGCTCCCGCACCGCCGGGCGCCGATTCGAGGGGATGCAGGGCCTGGCGCTCTCGACGGCGGTCGCGGCGCTGCTGACCCTGCCTCTCGGGATCGCGGCCTCCGGCGCGCGGCTCCTCGACATCCGGTGGCTCGCGCTCGGCCTGGTCGTCGCGCTGTGCTCCTCGGCCATCCCCTACGCGATCGACCTCGTCGCGCTGCGGCGGCTGTCGGCAGCGACCTTCGGCATCCTGATGAGCCTGCTGCCCGCGGTCGCGACGCTCGCCGGGGTGCTCGTGCTGAGCCAGCCCATCGGACCCCTCGGCGTCGCGGCCATCGGACTGGTCATCGTCGCGAGCATCGGATCGGTCCTGACCGCGCCGCGGGAGGCTCGGGTGGCGCCGCTGCCCGAGTAGCGCCGACGCCAGCGCTCTCGGCGTGAGCCGGGGATCGGGTCAGTTGATGATCGCGGGGACGATGAGCACCACGGCCGTCACGATCACGCCGACGGCCATCACGCAGAGCACCCCGGTGCCCACCACCGCACAGAACCGCAGGAATCCGTTCACCGCGTCGAGCCTACCGCCGCCGCGCGACCCGGCCAGGCCGATCCGACGCGAACTAGGCTCGCCACAGTGACCGACCCCGCGCCGCC
>JACRGJ010000069.1 GCA_016212425.1 Micrococcales bacterium
GGGGCGGCGCTACGGGCCGCCGACGACGGTGCCGAGTGGATCGACATCGGCGGCGTGCCCTTCGGCCGAGGTCCGGCGGTGACCCCGGCGGAGGAGATCGACCGCGTGGCGCCGGTGGTGCAGGCGATCGCCGCGGCCAGCGACGTCGTCGTCTCGGTCGATACGAACGCCGCGGTGGTCGCGCAGGCGGCGATCCAGGCGGGGGCCGCGGTGATCAACGACACCTCCGGCCTCGGCGACCCCGACATGGTCGGCGCGGTGGCGGCGAGCGGGGCGACCTTGGTGATCACCCACAGCGTCGGGCCGCCGCGGGTCGAGAAGCCCGCCGCCCGCTTCGACGACGTCGTCGGCGAGGTCGCGGCGTTCCTCCGCGACCGGCTGCAGAGGGCCGAGAGCGGTGGCATCCCGAGGGAGCGGATCATCCTCGACCCGGGGCACGACCTCGACAAGAACACGCTGCACTCGCTCGAGCTGACCCGTCGACTGGGCGAGATCGTGGCGATCGGCCAGCCCGTGCTCGCGGCGGTGTCGAATAAGGACTTCGTCGGCGAGGTGCTCGACGCCGAGAAGGCCGACCGGCTCGAGGGTTCGCTCGCGGCGATGGTCGCCTGCATCCTCGCGGGAGCGCGGATCGTGCGGATGCATGACGTGCCGTCCGCCGTCCGGGCGGCGCGGATGACGGAGGCGATCCTCGGGCTGCGCCAGCCGGTGCGCCTCGAGCACAACACGCACCCGACCCGGAACGTGTGAGCCCGTGGATCTCGTGCTCCCCGCGGTCGAGACCGGGGTGTCGGATGCGCGCCTCCTGGAGGTGTACGGCCGCCCGCCCGGGGTGTGGCTGCGCGCCAACTTCGTGGCGAGCCTCGACGGCGCCGCCACCAGCGAGGGACTCTCGGCGGGGCTGCAGCCACCGGGGGACGGCCGCGTCTTCGAGCTGCTGCGCCGACTGGCGGATGTGGTGCTCGTCGGCGCCGGCACGGTGGCGAGCGAGGGCTACACCGCACTGCGCGTCGACGACGCGTCGGTCGCGTGGCGGCGGGAGCGGGGGATGCCGGAGCATCCGGTGTTCGCCATCGCGTCGCGGCGGCTCGACCTGGACCCCGGCTCGCCGATCTTCGCCGACGCCCCGGTGCGTCCGATCGTGGTGACCACGGGGGAGTCCGCAGAGGATCGGCGCGGCCGCCTCGCCGCGGTCGCGGACGTGCTCGTGGCGGGGGAGGCGGAGTTCGACGCGCAGCGGATGCGGGCGGGCCTCGCCGAGCGCGGGTTGACCCAGATCCTGTGCGAGGGCGGTCCGAGCTTCTTCGGCTCGCTGATCGAGGCCGGCGTCCTCGACGAGCTCTGCCTGACCGTCGCGCCACGGCTGCTCTCGGGTGGCGCGCAGCGGATCGCGCACGCCAGTGCCGCGCGCCCGACGCCGATGCATCTTGAGCACGTGCTGCGCGAGGGCGATGCGTTGTTCCTCTGCTACCGGCGGGAACGATGACTGCCCTGCGCTCTTCCGTGGGTGCGAACTCTCGCCTCGCCGGCGGCCTTGGCTTAGCCCGCTAGACTGGACCCGTGGAGACCGTGAACATGCACGACGCCAAAACTCAGCTCTCGCGGCTGGTGGATCGCGCAGCGGGTGGCGAGACGATCGTGATCGCGCGGTCGGGCCGCCCGGTCGCTCGCCTCACCGCGCTGGAGTCGACTCCGGTCAGGTCCCGGATCGGCGGACTCGCGGGTCACGCGAGCATCCCGGACGACTTCGATCGGATGGGTGCCGAGGAGATCGAGGAGATGTTCGGCCTTCGACGGTGATCGTCCTCGCCGACACGCACCTGATCCTCTGGTCGCAGTACGAACCGGAGCGGCTTCCTGCAGAGGCGCGGCTGCTGCTCGAGGATCCCGCGAATGATCCGGTCGTGAGCGCGGCGAGTATGTGGGAGATCGCGATCAAGGCGGCCCTGGGGCGCTCCGACTTCCAGGTCGACCCCGGTCTCCTGCGACGAGAGCTGCTTCTCGGAGGATGGACGGAGCTGGCGATCTCGGGCGATCACGGCGTGGCGGCGGGCGAGTTGCCCCCGATCCACCGCGATCCATTCGATCGGATGCTGATCGCCCAGGCGCGCGCCGCGGGTGCCGTGCTGGTGACCTCGGATCGACGCCTCGCCGACTATGGGGCGCCGGTGCGCCTCATCGCACTCGACGGCTGAGTCCCGCTCCGTTGTTACGCCGCGGCCAGGGCGTCGGCGTCGAGGATCGTGTAGGAGTAGCCCTGCTCGGCGAGGAAGCGCTGGCGGTTCTGGGCGAAGTCCTGATCCACCGTGTCGCGGGCGACGAGGGTGTAGAAGCTCGCCGGCAGTCCGCTCTCCTTGGGTCGCAGCAGTCGACCCAGGCGCTGGGCCTCCTCCTGCCGTGAGCCGAACGAGCCCGACACCTGGATGGCGACCGTGGCCTCCGGCAGATCGACGGAGAAGTTCGCGACCTTCGACACCACCAGCAGCTTCGTCGTCCCGTCGCGGAATTCCTGATACAGCCGCTCCCGCTCCTCGATCGGGGTCGCGCCGGTGAGCCGGGGCGCGCCCAGCGCATCCGCGAGCTCATCGATCTGGTCGAGGTACTGGCCGATCACCAGGATGCGCTCGCCGGCGTGCCGGGCGACGAGGTCCTTGACGACGCCGAGCTTGGCCGGGGCGGTCGCCGCGAGCCGATAGCGCTCGTCGTCGGCGGAGGCGGCGTACTCGAGCCGCTCGTCCTGCGGCAGGTCCACGCGCACCTCGAAGCAGGATGCGGGGGAGATGTACCCCTGCGCCTCGATCTGCTTCCAGGGGGCGTCGTAGCGCTTGGGTCCGATGAGGGAGAAGACGTCCGACTCCCGGCCGTCCTCCCGCACCAGGGTGGCGGTCAGTCCGAGTCGGCGGCGGGCCTGCAGGTCGGCGGTGAGCTTGAACACCGGCGCGGGCAGCAGGTGCACCTCGTCGTAGACGATGAGGCCCCAGTCCTTCGCGTCGAGGAGGGCCAGGTGGGCGTACCCGCCCTTCCTGCGCGCGGTGAGGATCTGGTACGTCGCGATCGTGACGGGGCGGATCTGCTTCACCTGGCCGGAGTACTCGCCGATCTCGTCCTCGAGGAGAGAGGTGCGCTTCAGCAGCTCGGCCTTCCACTGCCGAGCGCTGACCGTGTTGGTCACGAGGATCAGCGTGGTGGTGTCGGCCCTCGCCATGGCCGCGGCGCCGACGAGCGTCTTGCCGGCGCCGCAGGGCAGCACGACGACGCCGGATCCGCCATCGAAGAAGAGGTCGACCGCCTCGTGCTGGTACGGCCGCAGCGCCCAGCCGTCCTCGCGGAGGTCGATCTCGTGCGGCGTGCCGGGCGTGTAGCCGGCCTCGTCCTCGGCCGGCCAGCCGAGCTTCAGCAGTTCCTGCTTCACCTGCCCGCGGGCCCACGGCTGCAGCGTCCACTCGGTGGAGGAGCGGCGGATGCCGAGCAGCGGCCCGACCTTCGAGCTCCGGGTGATCTCGGCGAGCACCGCCGGGTCGGTGGAGCCGATCACCAGGTCGTCGGCGTCACGGGAGATGACGAGCCGGCCGTAGCGCCCGACGGTCTCCTCGATGTCGACCGACACCGTCTGCGGCACCGGGAACTTCGCGTAGCGATCCAGTGTGGCGAGCATCTGCTCGGCCGTGTGCCCGGCGGCGCGGGCGTTCCACAGACCGAGCCGGGTGATGCGGTAGGTGTGCATGTGCTCCGGCGCGCGCTCCAGCTCGGCGAACACCGCCAGCTCGTGGCGGGCCTCCTCGGCGTGCGGATGCGCGACCTCCAGCAGCACCGTGCGGTCGCTCTGGACGATGAGGGGACCGGGCGAATCCATAAGGGATCGAGTCTATGCGCGGTGCCTCTGCCCCCGCCGAGGAGCCCCCGTGCGCGGCGAGGGCGGGCGACGCGGGGCTCAGGTGAGGGGGGAGACCGCGGTGATGCTCGAGAGGGGGAGGGTGCGCTCGAGCTCCGCGCGCGGGTCGCGCGCCCGGAGGCGTCCGCCGGCGACGCTCGCGGGCTCGAGCCGGAAGTCCGAGGTCGAGCCGTCCGGCATCCGCACCGTCACGATGACCGGCGTGCGCCCGCGCACCGCCAGCTCGAGCTGCCGGGCGATCCACGCCGTCCCGCCGAGCTCCGCATCGGCCGCCCCGCGCCCGCGCAAGCGCGCGACGAGATCGCGGAGCGGATCCGGAGCGGAGGTGTCGGCCGATGCCAGCGCGGGGCGTCGACTCGGCGTCCGGAATCGGCCGTCCGCATCCTCCGCCACCGCCGGGTACCGGGCATCGAGCAGAGCCCAGTACACCGCCACGGGGTCGAGTCGGCTGGTCACCCGGGTCGCGTCGGTCTGCCGCAGTCCGAGTGCGGTGAGGGACTGGTCGACGAGCAGCTGGGCGATGAGCGCCGGGTCACCGGATCGCACGTAACTGCGCGCGCCCGCCGCGGGCGGGTCGATGGCCCCGACCCGCACGCTGCCGAAGCGCTCGGCGGTGGCGCGGATGAGGTAGTCCACCGGCTGGGGGATGCCGCTGAGGGAGATCCCTCCGAGGAAGTCGAGGATGCCGTCGGCGCTCTCCCCGGCCGCGAGACCGCGAGCGATACTCGCCGCGGTGAGCCGGTAGGTGGAGGCGAGCCCTCGCGCCTCGGATTCGGCGAGGCTCCGCAGCCGGGCGTCGAGCGCCGCCGCCAGGGGGCCGGGGGCGACGATGGAGAGGTCGTGCTGCAGGTAGACCTGATCGACCTCGGCGGGGAACAGCCCGGTCACGGCGGCCGCGGCCGCGTCCTCGCCGTCGAGCAGCAGGGCGCGGCCGGGGGTCGAGGGCGTCGCGTCGGCGGTGATCCCCAGAAGCGCGGCCGCGCGGGCCGCGAGCCCGATCCGCTCGTGCATCGCCGCGCCCTCGGCGGGGTAGTACCACGCCAGGAAGTCGAGGAGGCCGTCGTCCCAGACCGCCGAGGAGCGCTCGACCAGCAGCTCGCGGATCTCGCCAGGCAGCCGCCGGAGCCAGCCACCGGCCAGGGCCGCCCAGCGCTCCGATCCGCTGAGATCCAGCCACCGGATCCCGGATTCCGTGACGGCCACAACCGCGGCGTCATCGTCGACGAGTCCCGCCCGCTGGGCGAGGTCCAGAAGCGCGGGCACGGCATCCGGGTCGACGCCCGCGGCGCTCGAGAGCCGCCGCACCTCCGGCAGCGCGACGCCGCCCTTCGCCAGGCGGCGGGCGGGATCCCGGCGCAGCTCGAGCACGATCTCGGTCACCCGCCCCGTCGTGGCGAAGGCCTGCTCCCCGGCGAACCGGTCGATCGCGGTCCGGTCGGCCTCGCCCACCGGCACCAGCGCGGCCGGAGGCGACGTCCAGATCAGGTCCTGCATGCTCGGGAGGCCGAAGGAGGGCCACGACGCGAGCTGCTCGCTCACAGCATCCCAGGGGGCGTAGCGGCCCGATTCCTCGCCGAGAAGCCCCTCGGACACGGCGGTGTCGGCGCGACGGCGCAGCTCGTCCTTGTCGACCGAGCCGGTGCGCTCCCCGAGCGCCTCGATCGTGGCGGCTGTTCCGGATGCGGTCAGCTCGGACGCCGCGGCGATCACCGCGAGGGTCGGGCGGTCCAGCCGTTCGAGCGCGCGTTGGATCGAGGCGCGGTCCAGCAGCGCCTCGGCCAGGTCGAACCAGTCGCCGACGCCGGCGGTGCGGATGCCCCGCTGCCGCAGCATCCGCTCGAGTGCCGCGTCGTCGCGGGCGCGCAGGCTCGCGGCGAGGGCGAGGGTCGAGCTGCTACCGGCGGGCATCGCGCGGGTCCGGCTGCGCGGACGCCGCCCGCATGCGCCGGGTGCCGCTGACGAGGATGAAGGCGATGAGCAGCAGCAGGCCGATCGGAAAGCCGACCAGCGGCAGCAGACGGACCACCGTCCAGAGGTCGGCGGAGAGGTCCGCTCCCGCGGCGCCGAGAATCAGCACCACGACGATCGCGAGCAGACTCAGCCCGATGACCGCTGCCGCGGCCAGCGCCAGCACCCGTTCGGTACGATGGGATGACGCGGCGGGGTCGATCGGCACCGTCCAAGGATAGGGCTTGAGATTCCGGCCCCTCGTGGCGATCGGGAGAGGGTTCGACATGCCCACCGGCAAAGTGAAGTTCTTCGACGAGGAGAAGGGCTTCGGCTTCATCCAGGCGGATGACGGACAGGAGGTGTTCCTGCACGCCTCCGCGCTGCCCGCCGACCACGCGCCGATCCGCTCCGGCATGCGACTGGAGTTCGGCATCGCCGACGGCAAGCGGGGCGCGCAGGCGCTCAGCGTTCGCGTGCTCGACGCCCCCACCCCGCTGTCGAAGCTCAACCGCCGCTCGGCGGACGACATGGCGATCGTGGTCGAAGACCTCGTGAAGCTGCTGGACGGCATCGGCTCGGGGCTCCGGCGCGGCCGCTACCCCGACCGGGCGCACGGCGCGAAGATCGCGGCGGTGCTCCGCCGCGTCGCCGACGACCTCGAAGCGTGACGGCCGCTCTCGTGGTGGACCGCGCCGGCGTGGCCAGGGAGGCCCTCGAGGAGATCACCCGGCCGGCCGACGTCGGCGAGCTGGTCTCCGAGGTGACCGAGGACGACGGCACGATCACCCTGCTCTTCCAGGCGGCGATGCCCGGCTACCCCGGGTGGCACTGGACGGTGAGTCTGGCGCAGCTGCCGGATGAGGAGCCGAGCGTGCTCGAGGCGGAGCTGCTCCCCGGTGAGGGCGCCCTTCTCGCCCCGGAGTGGGTGCCGTGGTCGGACCGCCTCGAGGTGTGGCGCGCGCAGCAGGCCGCGGAGGCGATCGATCCCGCTGACGAGGACGACGCGTCGGATGAGGACTTCGAGGACGACGCGTCGGAAGAGGACTTCGAGGACGTGACGGACGAGGACTTCGACGACGACGGAATCGAGGACGACGGATCCGACGACGAGGACGACGAATCCGACGACGACGATGACGACTTCGGCGACGACGTGTACGACGGCCTCGACCCGGAGTCGGCCGAGCTAGCGGTCCTGTCCGCGGCGGGTCTGGCGGACGCTGGTGTAGATCAGGCCCGCGATACCGAGGGCGATGCCGACGACGACGGTCCAGAGCCAGAAGCCGTGCCCGCCGGCCAGTAGCGGCTTCAGGAAGATCAGCAGCCCCACGAGGGTCAGCACCCACAGGATCAGCCCGACCAGCACGACCTTGCGGTCATCGGTGGCGACGGGGGTCGGGTCGGGTTTGCGCTCCGAGTCCTTCAGCCAGAGCCTCACGCGGCCAGCCTAGGCACGACCCAGTCGATGCACGCGATGAGGGCGCGGATGTCGTCGGGGTCGATCGCGGCGAAGGTCGCGACCCGCAGCTGGTTGCGTCCGAGCTTGCGGTAGGGATCGGTGTCGACGATGCCGTTGGCGCGCAGCGTCGCCGACAGCGCCCTCGCGTCGATGGCGTCGTCGATGTCGACGGTGACGACCACCTGCGAGCGGTCGGCGGGGTCGACGACGAAGGGGTTCGCGTACTCCGCTCCGGTGGCCCAGTCGTAGAGCAGGCCGGAGGATTCACGGGTGCGGGCGGCCGCGAAGCCGAGCCCTCCGTTCCCGTTCAGCCACTCCAGCTGAGCCTCCATGAGGAGCAGGGTGGCCAGCGCCGGGGTGTTGAGCGTCTGGTCGAGACGGGAGTTGTCGAGCGCGTTCTTCAGGCTGAGGAACTCGGGGATCCAGCGGTCCCCTGCCGCGATCTCCTCGATCCGCGCGATCGCCGCGGGCGAGACGACGGCGAACCACAGCCCGCCGTCGGATGCGAGATTCTTCTGCGGGGCGAAGTAGTACACATCCGTCTCGGTGAGGTCGACCTCGACACCACCCGCGGCGCTCGTCGCGTCGACGACCGTCAGCGCTCCCGCGTCGCCGGTCGCGCGACGGACCGGCGCCATCACGCCGGTGGAGGTCTCGTTGTGCGGGAAGGCGTACAGGTCGGCGCCGGCGATCGGCTCGAACACACTGCGCGATCCGGCCGGCGCCGCGACGACCCACGGCGCCTGCAAGAACGGGGTGCGCGCCGCCGCGGCGAACTTGGCCCCGAACTCGCCGAAGGCGAGGTGGGCGCTGCGCGTCTGGATGAGGGAGAACGCGGCGGCGTCCCAGAACGCCGTCGACCCGCCGTCGCCGAGCAGCACCTCATAGCCCTCGGGCATCCGGAACAGCTCCGCGATGCCTGCCCGCACCCGCCCGACGAGTTCCTTCACCGGCGCCTGCCGGTGCGAGGTGCCGAGGATGTCGGCGTGGGCGAGCAGGTGCTGGAGCTGCTCCGGGCGCACCTTCGAGGGGCCGCATCCGAATCGGCCGTCGGCGGGCAGGAGGTCGGCGGGGATCTCGAGCGTCGGCATGCGCTGAAGTCTAGGGAGCGCGCGCCGCCGGCTCCCCCGGATGAGAGCCGCGCATCCGCCGGATCCGGCCCCGCCGCGGCCGCTGCTCCGCAGAAACCCGCGGTCGCTCTCGTGCTCTCGCCGCGCCGTAGGATTTGCGAGGAACCCGGGGAGGCACCGATGACGGATCTGGTCGACACGACCGAGATGTATCTGCGCACCATCCTCGATCTCGAGGAGGAGGACATCGTTCCGCTGCGCGCGCGCATCTCGGAGCGCCTCGGGCATTCGGGTCCGACGGTCTCGCAGACCATCGCACGGATGGAGCGCGACGGTCTGGTGCGGGTCGAGGGCGACCGGCACCTGGAGCTGACGGAGCAGGGTCGCCGTCGCGCGGTGCACGTGATGCGCAAGCACCGGCTCGCCGAGCGTCTGCTGGCCGACGTGATCGGCCTGGACTGGGCGTACGTGCACGAGGAGGCGTGCCGCTGGGAGCATGTGATGAGCGAGCAGGTCGAGCGGCGGCTGCTCGAGGTTCTCGACCACCCGACCGAGAGCCCGTACGGCAACCCGATCCCCGCGCTGGATGAGCTGGGCGACGTGCCGGCGGAGCGCTTCCTCGACGGGGTCGACAATCTGCTGTCGCGGGTGCGGGCCTCCGGGATCCCGGTGCAGGGCGTCGTGAAGCGCCTGGCCGAGCCGATGCAGTTCGAGCCCGAGCTGCTCGGGCAGCTGCGTCAGGCCGGTGTCGTGCCGGGGGCCTCGATCAGCGCCACGGCCAGCGGCGAGTACGTCACCGTGCAGGCGCACGGCGTCGAGGACGCGCTCGAGCTGCCGCCCGAGGTCGCGACGCACCTCTACATCTCGCGCTGAGTCGACCGGAACCGGGGATGACGAGTCGGTGACGACGCGGCGAACGCCGTGCGCGGATGCGTGGCGGTGGGCGCGACACGCCCGGACGGGTTACCCTGGCATCCTCGGAGCTCTCGAGGAGACGGGGTGAGTCGCATGCGGAGCCGGCACAGCATCCACACCATGGACGCGCGCGCCCTCTTCCGGATACGCCTCAGCACTCAGCCCTGCGTGCACTGTCACGTGCGGGTTCGGTAAGGCGCTGTCGTTCGCGACGGCGCCTTTCTTCGTCTGCAGCCTCTACTCGTCGTCCGATCCGGGAACAGATTGCCTGCAAGCCGTGCAGGTCGACCTCGGGGAGGACACCCATGCGCACCCTGGTTCTCAACGCCGGCTACGAGCCGCTCGCCGTCGTGTCGTTCAAGCGGGCGCTGGTGCTGGTGATGAACGGCAAGGCCTCCGTCGTCGCCTGCGACGACGCGCATCCGGTGCTCGGGTCGAACGGCGAGTGGGACCGCCCGTCGGTGATCCTGCTGCGCCGCTACGTGCGCCTGCCGAACGCGCGTCGGGTGCCGGTCTCGCGGCGGGGTGTGCTGCGCCGCGACGGTCAGCGCTGCGGATACTGCGGCGCCTCCGCCTCGACGATCGACCACGTGCTGCCCCGGTCGCGCGGCGGCGCGGACAGCTGGGAGAACCTGGTGGCGTGCTGCCTGCGCTGCAACAACACGAAGGGCGATCGGACGCCGCAGGAGATGGGCTGGTCGATGCGCATCCTGCCGAGGGCACCGCACGGCACCGCGTGGCTCGTGCGGGGAGTGGAGCGGGCGCAGCCGCAGTGGGAGGAATTCCTCGCCCCGGCGGCGTGATGGGCTTCCGTTCTCCTCCGTCGGATGCCTGTTCGGCGACGAATTCGCGTGTCCCCCGGATTCGGGGGTGACGTTCTCGTTACCGTGGCGTGACTTTTGAGGGCGGAGCCCGTACCCTCGGTGAGGTCGCCAACCCGGAGGACGAGCTTGTGACGCACCCCGAAACCCCCGATCCCTTGGGGTTTCTCAGCCATGACCTGACCGGGATTCCGGGCACCGAGAGCACGCCGATCGCACCCATCAGCACGGGGCAGCCGGTCGATCAGGCTCCCGCTGTCTCCTCGGTCGGGTCGTTCCCGACCCGCCGAGAGCTTCGGCTCCAGCGCGAGGCCCAGGAACGGAAGGCTCAGGAGCGCGAGGTCCGTGAGCACGCGGCCCGGGAGGGTGCGACTCAGGAGCAGGAGACCCGGGAGGGCGGGGCTCAGGAGGGCGCGGCTCAGGAGCAGGAGACCCGGCAGCGGGCCTCCGCGGCCGCATCCGCCGCACGGGAGTCCCTCGACGCGATCCCGGAGGTGCCCGTCGCCCCGGTCGCCGTCGTTGTCGAAACGGTCGCCGAACCGGAGGCGCTTGCGCCGCGCGCTGCCCGTCGCGCCGGGATCGAGGCGACCCGCGGGTCCGCCCGCCCGCCGAAGCAGCCCCGCATCCGCGCCGCCGCCGACTCCGCACGGCACCGCACGGCGCGCCAGCGGATCACCGCTACCGCGACCATGGCGCTCGTGGGCGGCATCTTCGCCTCGCTGACCCTGCCGGCCTACGCGTCGCCCGGGCAGGGCGCCCGGGCGGCTCTGGCGGTCGACACCGCGACGCAGCGCCTCGATGTGCGCGCCGCAGCTGCCGCGCCCGCTGCCGCGCGGGACGGCTACGGCGCGACGAGCTTCACCGACCTCCGCGCTGCGTATGCGGCGCAGATCCGGCAGGCGAACGGCAAGAACTACCTGATCTCCGCGGCACGGGCGCTGGGCGACGACTACCCGTGGTACGACCAGCTGACCGACAACCAGGGTGGCGGCCTGTCGCCGTTGCGCTACAACTACCGCGAGTGCGTCGACTTCGTCGCCTGGCGCCTCAACATCGATGCCGGCACCACGACGGCCCCCTTCCGATGGGACTGGTCGACCCTCACCCCCGGAGGCGGCAACGCTCGCAATTGGCCGGCGGCGTGGCGGGCCAAGGGCTGGGCGACGGGCGGTGCCCCGCAGGTCGGTGGAGTGGCCGCGTTCCCCTCGGGCAACCACGTGGCCTACGTCAGCGCGGTCTACCCCGACGGTACGGTCATGCTCGAGGAGTACAACTGGAACACCGACCACATGTACGGGCAGCGGATCGTCCCCGCCTCGACGGTCCCGCTGTTCCTCGCCCCGCCTCCGCGCTGAGCCTCCGCGCCGCATCCGGAGCGGTGAGTCGTCGGTCGGATCAGGACAATCCGGCCCGGTCGGGGACCACGGTGGGCACTTTCCGCAACCATGCTTCCGGTGCGGGCCAGGGTCGTCCGGCCGGCAGCCGACGCAGCAGACGCGTGATCTGCGTCTCCCGGTCGGGCCACGGGATGACCCGCTGCGGCGAGGCGGACGAGACCACCCCGAGCCACCAGTGCCGACGCGTCACCGCGAACGACTCGGGCTCGAGCACGACGTAGTAGTCGGGGATCATCACCCGCCCACCCGCGAGTGCGTCGATCGCCCGATCGACCTCCAACGTCAACGTCTCGAGGGTGACCAGGTCGTCGTAGAACTCCTCCCACGCCGCGGCGACATGCACCAGCGGATCGCGATCGTGCACGACGTACGGTGTCGATCCGCCCCGACCCCACCGTGCGGCCTCGTCGTCCCCCCACCCGTCCAGGCTGCGGGCGCGCACGTTCGGCAGCCGTTCGAGAGGACGCAGCGCGTCAGCAGCACCCTCGCCGACCAGGACCACGGTGGTGCTCACAGGACTCCCCATGCTCGATCGTATGCCGCCCCGGGCCGCTGCGGCTTCCGTCCGTGACCTCCGACCCGCCCGCCGCTCCGGCGAAGGCGGCTCGGTAGACTCGGGCCGCCGGCCTCTGTAGCTCAATGGAAGAGCAGTTCCGTCCTAAGGAAAGGGTTGGGGGTTCGAGTCCCTCCAGGGGCACCAACTTTACGCACCACCTGTGTTTCCTCTGTAAGCACCGTGTCATCAGGGCTTTTGTCAGGCGGGTCTGAGGGTGTCTTCCCCGTCTCCGTTCCCGCAGGGGCGATGTGGAGCCTGATTGAGCGGATTTCGGGCAGATACTCCACCCTCAGACCGAGAGCGTCGTAGAGCCTCGTCAGGGTCTTCACAGAGGCATCTCTGAGCGCGGCCTCGCGGGTGAGGGAGGTCATCGCCTTCATCAGCGTCTCAACCTCGCTGATGTCTATGTTCTCGGCTTGGGCAGCGGCGATTTGGGCGTCAAGCTCCTTCGCCTCAGCAAGACGGAGCCTGTATCGCTCGGTGGCGGCTGCGTCCCCTTCCTCTACGAGGTGGAGGAGGTTGTGGGCTGCTCGCTGCTTTTTCTCCCGCTCCGTCTCCAACTTGGTGACGAGGGAACGGAGTTTGGGCGCTTCCCTGCGGAGCTGTTTGAGCAGCAGGGGAAGGTTCTTGCGGGAGAAGGTCTCGCTGAGCCATTGGTGGAGTATCTGCTCAACCTGCCACTCGTAGACCGAAAAGACTTGGCTGCGCTCTTGGTTCTTCCATCGGTAACGCACCTTGCCGTGACGGGTGCGCTCCACCGTCATCTTCTTGTCGTTGTAGAAGATGCGTCCTTGTAGGGGACGACGCTCGTGCGTTGTGTTCTGCCTGTGGCGTGGAGCGGTCAGCGTTCGCTTGGACTGACGGAGGGTGTGAACTCTTGTGAAGTCTTCAAGGCTGATGAGGGTTGGGTAGACGGGGTGGGTGGACAGCACGGGCGGTTCGCCGTTGCGGGTGCGAGCCGTGATGGTGCCGAGCCGTCTGTCGTTTTCATCGTAGGGAACCTGATGCTTCCGCTGCTTCCCGTAGACGCGGAAACCTGTGTAGGTCTGATTGTCAAGAATGGTGGAGAGCGTCCCGATGTTCCATTCGGGTCTACCTGTCGGGGTGGCAATCTTCTCTTGCGTGAGCGCTGAGGCGATTTCGCGGAGTGACTTGCCTGCGAGGTAGTCAGAGAAGATGCGGCGGACGACGGGAGCCGTGTCGGGGTGTAGCTCCAACGTCTGCGTGAAGCCCTTGTGTCCTGTTCCTCGCTTTTCTACTTTCTCCAACACGGTTAGGCGGTAGCCGTAGGGTGCGTTCCCGCCGAGCCACCTCTTGTCCGTTGAGGTAGCGATGGAAGTCATTGCGTCTTTGACGCGACCGCGAACTGTGTCGCTTTCAACCTTGCCCATGATGCCCTCAAAGGAGAGGAGCATTCGGTGGGTGATGTTGTTTTCGTCGTACCTGCCGCCGAGTTCAGGTATCCACAGGTCAATGCCCTGTCGTGCGAGGAGGTAGTACACGTCCTCCAACTGCGAACCTGCGAACACACGTTTCGCTTCACCGATGACCACCGCGTGGAAGTCAGGTTTCGTCTCAGCGATGATGCGGAGCAGTTCCGCTGCTCTTGGGCGACGGAGGAACGGAATGGAACGGCTTACGCCTTCGTCAAAGAACTCTTGGGTGACTATGTCCCGCGTCAAGTAGTTGGCAGGATTTCTTCTTGTTCGAAGTTGGGGATGGTGGGATCGGCGAGGCCGGTGTGGACCTCGGCGGGTCGGTTCCAGGCGATCGCCTCGTGCGGTCGGACGTGGTTGTAGTCCTCCCGGTA
>JACRGJ010000071.1 GCA_016212425.1 Micrococcales bacterium
CGCGTGCGGGGGTGCGACGCTGCCGTCCTCGCCGGAGCTGCCCTCATCGCGCTCGTCCGGCGACGCGCATAATTGTAGGACTGGTTACGCTATTGTCCACACGTGTGGACTTGCGCGTCCGTACGTGTGGACGGCCGAGTCCACACGTGTGGACGAAATCACTCAGACGTCTGAGTAGGGCATTTCTCGCGTGGAAAAGGCGTGAAGGACGGACACTGCGAGCACGCACGAGGCTGCTCATCGCGGCCACTCTCGCGCGCGGGAGGCGGACGCGGATACGGACGCTCCTGCGGGCAAGGGGCGGACGCGGATGCGGATGCGGCCACGGCTGCGGCTGCGGTCACGGATGCGGATGCGGCTGCGGTCACGGATGCGGATGCGGATGCGGTCACGGATGCGGACGCGGGTGCGGATCCGGCTGCGGCTGCGGCTGCGGCTGCGGCTGCGGGTGCGGCCACGGCCGCGCCCACGCCTCGGGCCCCGGCCGCGCGGACCGGGGCCCCCGCTGCCGTCGCCCTCAGTGCGTGAGTCGCCACGCGATCGCAAGTACGCGATCATCGAGCGCCATCGCGCCCTTGACGTCCGCCTCGTCGAGCCAGCCGTTCGCGAGGCAGATGAGCATCGAGGTCCTCACCTCGTCCGCGCTTCCTGCGGCGACATCCCACAGGTAGCGGCGGTCCTTGCCCCGCCGCCGCCGTCCCTCGGCCAGGTTCCGGGCGACCGAGTTGGCGGCGTCCTGCATCTGTTCCGCTTCCCTTTTGCTCGATCGTCCGACCTTGTCGATGACGGGTCGCAGGGCCCTGATGAGCTCGAGCGCGATCTGCAGAGCCTGGAAGTTCATGAGGTCGTGTCCTTTCGTGGTGGCCTTCATGCCCGCCCCACCGGCGCAGGCGACGTGACGGTCCCGCGGCTGCCGCGGGGCCGGCGCGGCGGTTGCGCCGTCCGCGCATGAAGGCCACCACGAAAGGGCACGACCGGACGTGCAGGTGGCACGGCCTCGTTCGCTCGGGGGCGCGCTCTCCACGTGTGTGGCGCGCGAAGCGCGCGACATGAAGCCCGCCGCGGCAGCGCCGCTCCACGAGGACGGCCGGGCCCCTCACCCTCCTCTGCCCGCTTCCGCAGGGCGAGGGGCTCTCGGGCGGCTACGGGTGCGGCTGCGGCTGCGGGTGCGGATGCGGCTGCGGATGCGGAAGCGGATGCGGCTGCGGATGCGGCTGCGGCTGCGGGTGCGGCTGCGGCTGCGGATGCGGATGCGGCCACGGCTGCGGCTGCCGCCACGGCTGCGGATGCGGGTGCGACCGCGGACACGACCGAGCGTGCAGTGGCACGGCCTCGTTCGTTCGTGGGCGATCTCTTCACGTGTGTGGCGCGCGAAGCGCGCGACATGAAGACCGGCGCGGCAGCGCCGCTCCTTGATCCCGCCGGCGCCCCTTCCCACCTCACTCGGGGTCGCAGGGGCCGTCGCAGGTGTGCTCGACGCGGCCGTCGGGCCTGAAGAAGCGACGCAGCTGCTCGATGAGGGCGGGCAGGCGGCGGATCGCGCCGTGGGCCTCGTTGTCGGGGGCCGGCACGTTGCCGACCGGGTTGTCGATCGGATCCCCGGTGTCCCAGACCGACAGGGCCGAGTCGAGCGGGCCGTCTTCGGGGTCGAGGCCCCAGACCTCGCGCACGCTCGGCGCGAGCAGAGGGAGCCCGATCGTGCGGGCCATGTTCTCGGTGGCGAGGTTCGTGACCTCGGCGTCGGCGACGGACTCCTGCAGGACGACGCGGTGCGCGGGCGTGTCGGGCAGCGGATCGTCGGTGAGGTGCGGGCACGTCGTGATCGGATCTGCGAAGTCCCACTGGGCCTGCGACATCACGACGATGAGCTGGCGATCGATCTCTCGCTCGTAGCCGTTCTGGAAGACCCGGCGCTGGTCGGGCCAGTCGGCGGAGCGGTGGATCATGAGCGACCAGATGCCGCCAGGGACGTTCAGGGCGCCGCGCTCGACGTCGGTCGTGTACGACATGAAGCTCGCCCCCATCGTCCCGCCCAGGCTCGCACCGTAGTAGTAGACCTCGTCGTCCGCGATGGCGGGCACGCCGTCGAACGCGAGGGCGGGATCGAGGCGGATCTGACCGCGGACCGTCCGGGTCAGGGCGATCGCGTCGATGATCGCCTGCTGCAGCTTGTCCGAGACGAGGGCGAACTCGTTCCAGTCGACGAGCGCGCGCACGACGGCCACCTCGTCGGGCTCGGACAGACCCGACCAGTACAGCCCGGCCGCGGGCATCGCGAGCTCCTGGCTGATGGTGCGAAACGCCGAGCCCGACATCTCACCGGAGGGATCGCCGAGCAGGCCGTGGCCGAAGATCACGAGAGGCCGCGGCTCCCCGGCGCCCCGCGCGCTGTCCGGGATCGTGATCGTGAAGTGCCGGGGCTCGAGGCCCTGCAGGACCGGCAGGCCGTCGGCGTCGCGCGCGAGCACGCCGTCCTCGCCACCTTGCTCGGTGAGGACCATCGGAGACATGAACGTCCCCTGGATGCGCACGGCGAGGTGCTCGGCGACGTCGATCTCGACCTCGTCGATCGTGAACCCGATGCCGCTCTCCCCGAGCGCCTGGAGCGCCTGCGCGCGCATCGACAGGAGCGTCCCCGTCAGGAACTCGTCGGAGGCCGTCGTGAAGTCCCATGCGAGCAGCAGGTCATCCCGCGGCACGCCAGCGGCGACGAGCCCGTCGACCGCCGCCACGAGCTCCGCGCGGTGCGCCTCCAGGAGCTCGCTGTCGGTTTCCTCGCCGGAGAGCACCGCCTCGAACGCCGCGGAGCCGGGCAGCGGCGCACCCGAGACGTCCACGAGGCTCCGTCGAAGCCCGACGGCATAGCGGCGCGCCGGGAGCAGGCGCGTGGCGGGGCGGATCAGGAGCACGCGATCCTCCGGTCGGATCTCGTTCTGATCCACCTCGGCGAAGTGCGCGACGCGCTCGCCGCTCTCGAGGTCGACGACGACGGTCGGGCTGTCGTCGGCGAGCGAGGCGGAGAGGTCCGACCACCCCGGCAGGCCGTCGGCGGAGGGCTCGACCCCCAGGTGCACGACGATCGACGTGGCAGGCGAGAACCCGTCGGCGCGGTTGAACGGCGCAGGATCGATCCGGATGCCGTCGCGGTTCGCCGGCAGCGCCCCGTCGGGGATGGAGACGCGCATGCCCGATTCGGTCGCGTCGTCCACGGCCTCGAAGATCGCGGACGGGAACGGCATCGCGCACGCGTCGCCCGGGCCGAGGGGATTGCAGGAAGGTTCCTTCGCGACGTGGACGACGCCGCCATCTTCCTCGCCGCAGGCGGTGGCGAAGACGAGCACGAGGGACGACACGAGGAGCAAGCCAGCGGAGGCAGGGCGCATCGGCGCGGAGGATGGCAGAAACGGCGTCGGGGAAAAAGGCAGGCGTGGGAGAAGCGTGCGGCGAATCAGAAGCACTGCGGCATGCAGCAGATGCCGACCGGGCACTCGAGGAAGTCCTCGCTGAACCCTTCCGCGCAGACGCCGTCCTCCGCGCAGATGCCGCCGACCTCGGTGCACCCGCCGGGAACCGGCATGAAGTCGGCGCCGCCACCACCTCCTGCCGCGCCCGAGCAGCAAGCGTCACCGTTCGCGCAGAAGCCTGTCGCGGTCTCGTCCACCGCGCAGACGGCGGGATCCGTGCAGATGTCTGCCGCGTCGCGACAGATCCCGGCGCACCCGTCGGCGTCGCCGTCGGCGTCGGCATCCGCGTCGGCGTCGGCGTCGGTGTCCGCGTCCGTGTCGGCGTCGGTGTCCGCGTCCGTGTCGGCGTCGGTGTCCGCGTCCGTGTCGGCGTCGGTGTCCGCGTCCG
>JACRGJ010000072.1 GCA_016212425.1 Micrococcales bacterium
ACATGGGGGTCCTCTCGGCGAACGCGGCGCCGGATGCGCGCGGTGCCGTCAGGCTAGGGACGGACGGCGGATGCGGTCAACGGGAACCGCAATGCGGCGTAATCCGCGGCATCCCGACGGAGCGCGGGCCTAGCGCCGGCGCGATCCGGTGGGGTCGACGCGGGATGCGCCGCCCGGCCGCGAGTCGACGGCGCGGAAGATCCAGCGCGGCTTCGGCTCGATCAGCGGGCGGAACACCTTCCGGATGAAGGGGCTGGAGAGGAAGACGGCGATCGCCACCGATCCGACCAGCACCGAGATCAGCCAGAGCACGGACTCCTTCTGGTCGCCGAGCACCCCGGACTCGCGGACCGGATAGAGCACGAACGAGTGCAGCAGGTACACGTACAACGTGGCCGTGCCGAAGCCGGTGAACCAGGTCAGCCTCCGCGGGATCAGGGCGAAGAAGGCGGCGATCAGCGCGACCGAGAGCACGATGAGGCCGAGCCGGAGCGGTCCGGCCCACCATTGCTGCTCGGCGAGACTCTCGAACGAGTCGTCGTAGAAGAACCAGAGGTGCAGCTGGAACCTCTTGAAGTCCGCCCCCCAGACGACCGCGACGGCGAACCAGGCGCCGAACAGCCCCAACGCCGCAGCGCGGGCGGGCCAGACGATCCTCGCGGGTGCCTTCTGCCAGCGGCTCATGAGCTTCCCGCCGCGCAGCTGCCAGCCCATGACGAAGAACGGCAGCAGCCCGATCGCCCGGGAGAGCGAGAACGTCGAGTCCACGTTGGAGGCGTAGCCGATCCCGAGCGAGAAGATGATCGACCACAGGAGCGGCCAGCGCAGCAGGGCGAGGTAGGGCAGGACCAGGCGGAAGAACGCCAGAGCGAGCAGGAACCAGAGGGTCCAGTGCGGCTCGGTGAGGTTGACGGCCCTCTTCCCCTCCACCAGGAACTGCACCAGCGACCAGATCGCCTGCATGACGATGTAGGGCACCACGAGGTCGGTGAGCACGCGCCGCATCTGCTTCACGCCCGGTGGATCGGCCGTGCAGAAGTAGCCGCTGATCACCGCGAAGGCCGGCATGTGGAAGGCGTAGATGAATACGTAGACGGAGTAGGCCGCATTCGAGTCGGCGGTCAGCCGCTGAACGGCATGCCCCATGACGACGAGCACGACGGCGAGGAAGCGGCCGTTGTCCCAGAAGGGCACCCGCGCCTTCGGCGCTCGCGGAGCGGCAGCGCGATCACGGGTCGCCGCCGCGGACCCGGACCCGGACGCCGCCGGGTCGGAGCGCTGGTCGGTCGCCGTCATGGTGCGCACAGCCTATGCGGGCGCCCGAGCAGCTCGGCCGAAGCCCTAGCGTGGTGGGGTGACGACGGGACAGCGCGGGACCGCGGTGGTGACGGGAGCGAGCTCCGGGATCGGGGAGGCGACCGCGCGGCTCCTCGCCGCGCACAGCTGGCGGGTGGTCGGCGTCGCGCGTCGCGCCGACCGGCTGCGCGCGCTCGAGACCGAGGCGGGCATCCGCTGCGTCGTCGCCGACTTGACGACGGAGGAGGGCGTCGCGGCCGTGCGGGACGCGATCGGCGAGGGGAGCCTGGATGCCCTCGTCAACAACGCGGGCGGCGCCTTCGGACTCGCCACGGTCGAGGAGAGCGACGTCGCCGACTGGCGTGCCATGTTCGAGATCAACGTCATCGCCACGAAGCAGCTGGTGTCGGCGCTGCTCCCGGCGCTCCGACGCGGCGCGGCGATCGCCGGCAACGCCGACATCGTGGGGGTCACCTCGATCGCCGGGCACATCGCCTACGAGGGCGGCGGCGGCTACAACGCCGCGAAGTTCGCCCAGCACGCGCTGCTGCTCGCTCTCCGCCTCGAGCTCGCGGGGGAACCGCTGCGCGTGATCGAGATCGCGCCCGGGATGGTGAAGACCGACTTCTCGCTGGTGCGCTTCGGCGGCGACGCCGAGCGAGCGGATGCCGTCTACGCGGGCGTCGAGCATCCGCTGACCGCCGCCGACGTCGCCGAGGCGATCGTGCACGCGCTGGAGCTCCCGGGGCACGTCGACCTCGACCTGGTGACCATCAAGCCGGTCGCGCAGGCGGCACCGCACAAGGTCGTGCGCGGGCCGCTGACCCCGAAGGCCTGACTGATCCGGAAGGCATGACTGACTCCGAGGGACTGACTGACCCCGAGGGCCGGATGCCGCGCGGGCGCCTATCGCGCCGTGATGCGCAGCACGACGCGGTCGCCGCGACTGCGGAGGAGCCGGGACTCCACTCCCATGATCGCGGTGAACTGCAGGCCGTACTTGGCTGTGAAGATCCGATGCAGGCGCTCGCCGCTCTCTTCGTCGCGGAGGATCGCGGCCACGCCGGAGGCGACCGGGGCATCCGGCTCGACCTTCCCCCGCCGCGTCGAGGGCCGCAGCTGTACCCGGGGATCGTTGCGCAGCCGCTTCACCTTGCCGGTGCCGTCGTTGGTCGTCACGATCAGCGCGTCGCCGTCACGGGCGACCCAGACCGTGGTCGGGACGCCGTCGCCGTTCTTGCGGAAGGTGGTGAGCGACACGAACGACTCGTCGCCCAGGTCGAGCAGATCGATCTCGGGGCCCATGCCCCTACCGTATGTCGGGCCCGCGCCCGGGCCGACCGGCGGGGGCGTGCGGACGGGTCCTCCCCCCGGCGCTAGCGTGGCGAGGTGACGGACGAGGCCCGCGAGACTCTGACCTGGACGGCGTACGGCGAGGCGGCGCGCGAGCTCGCGACGACCATCGCGGCCGACGGCTGGGTGCCGGACGCGATCGTCGCGATCGCCCGCGGGGGGCTGCCGCTCGCCGGCAGCCTCGCGTACGCCCTCGACGTGAAACCACTGGGGAGCCTCAACGTGGAGTTCATGACGGGGGTCGGCACGCACCTGCCGGATCCGGTGGTGCTGCCCCCGCTGCTCGACCGCGCCTCCCTGGCGGGACGGAGGGTGCTGCTCGTCGACGACGTCTCCGATTCGGGGCGGACCCTCGCGCTGGTGCTGGAGCTGCTGCGCTCGGTCGCGGGCGAGGTGCGCACCGTGTGCCTCTACACGAAGCCGGGCACCGTGCACGAGCCGCACTATTCGTGGCGGCGCACGGACCGCTGGATCCTCTTCCCGTGGAGCGCGGACGGGCCGGTTGCCGGGGCGCGCAGCGGCGTGGCTACGGTGGAGCGGTGAGCATCCATCTCGTCGGCGGCGGCTGGTCGCCCGAGGCGGCGGCGGACGTCTACGGCCCCTTCCTGGCCGAGGCGGCGGCACGCGCGGCGGGCAGCGGGCGCCGGGTCCCGCGGATCGGCGTGCTGCTGCACGGCACCGATGCGGAGGCGCGGCAGGCGCACGAGCGCTCCCCGGCGGCGCTCGCCCGCGCCGGCGCGGCCGAGCCGGTGGTCGCGCGAGCCGGCGACGGCGACACCTTCCCCTCGAGCGCGCTCTCGGATGTCGACGGACTGCTCGTGGGCGGCGGCCCGACACCGGAGTACCACCGTGCGCTCGAGCCGCTCTACGACGAGATCCGCCTCCTGGTGGCGGACGGCCTTCCGTACCTCGGCTTCTCGGCCGGATCGATGATCGCCGCGGAACGGGCGATCATCGGGGGCTGGCGGATCGACGGGATCCCCGTCGCGCCCGAGGAGACGGCGGAGGACCTCGACGAGGTCCGCATCGTCGAGGGACTCGGCCTCGTCGACCTCGCCATCGACGTGCACGCGGCGCAGTGGGGCACGCTCTCGCGCCTCGTCGCGGCGGTCGAGGCGGGTCTGGTGCCCGGCGGGGTCGCGATCGACGAGGACACCGCCCTGATCGTGGGGCAGGACCTCCGGGTCGCCGGCGCGGGCAACGTGTGGCAGGTCGTCGAGGGCCCCGACGGCGTCATGGTCGGCACCCTCGCCGCCTGATCGGCGGAGCCCCGGATGACCGCCCCCCCGTTCACGAGCGTCGTCGACCCCGGGTGGGCGCGCGCCCTGGCTCCTGTGGCCGGGAACATCGCCGCGATCGGGGACTTCCTCCGCGCCGAGACCGACGCGGGTCGGGGCTACCTGCCCGCGGGCGAGCACGTGCTCCGTGCGTTCGCGCGGCCCTTCGACGAGGTCCGCGTGCTCATCGTCGGGCAGGATCCGTACCCCACCCCCGGTCACGCCATCGGCCTCTCCTTCGCGGTCGGACGCGAGGTGCGCCCGATCCCCCGGAGCCTGGCCAACATCTACCGGGAGCTGCGCGACGACCTCGGCATCCCGACCCCGGAGCACGGCGACCTCTCGGCGTGGGCCGAGCAGGGCGTCCTGCTGCTCAATCGCTCGCTCACCGTGCGCCCGGGCGCCCCGGGATCGCACCGCGGGCGCGGCTGGGAGACCGTCACCGAGTGCGCGATCCGCGCCCTCGTCGCCCGAGACGCGCCGCTCGTCGCGATCCTCTGGGGCCGGGATGCCGCGAATCTGCAGCCGCTCCTCGGCGCGACGCCCGTCATCCGCTCCGCCCATCCGAGCCCGCTCTCCGCCCGGGGAGGCTTCTTCGGATCCCGTCCGTTCAGCCGCGCCAACGACGCGCTCGCGGATCAGGGCGCGTCGCCGGTGGACTGGGCCATTGCGGAGGACGCTGCGGACGGACACCGCGGACGCCCGCGCGCCTAGGCTGACGGGGTGCTGGAGGAGGAGTACAACCCACCCCGGCAGCTGCCGCGCCACCTGCGGGCCGCGTCCGCCCCGGAACCGGCGTTCGCCTACTCGATCCGGTCGGGGACCGCCGCCGACATCCCGGACATGCTCGAGATCTACAACCACTACGTCGCCAACTCCACGGTCACCTTCGACGAGGACCCCTTGACGCTGCGGGAGATGCGGCAGAGATTCGCGGCGGCGCAGAAGCTCGGGCACCCGTGGCTCGTGGCTGAGACCCCCTCGCACCAGGTCATCGGCTACGCCTACGTGACGCCGTGGCGGCAGCGGGCCGCCTACCGCCACACCGTGGAGGACTCGATCTACCTCCGCCCGGCCTCCACCGGCAAGGGACTCGGCACCGCACTGCTCGGCGCGCTGGTCGAGGCCAGCAGGGAGGCGGGCATCAGGGAGATCATCGCCGTGATCGCCGACCGCGGCGCGGAGGGGTCGATCCGCATCCACGAGCGGTTCGGCTTCCAGAACATCGGGCACATGGGCAAGGTCGGCTACAAGTTCGGCCGCTACCTCGGCACCGTCCTCCTGCAGCTCTCCCTCAAACGCGCGCGCCGCGGCTGATGGAGCTGCACGAGCTGACGGCGCTCGAGCAGCTGGACGGGCTGCGCCGCGGACACATCAGCCCGCTCGAGCTGGTGGAGCACTATCTCGCGCGCATCGCCGAGCGGGACGCCGACCTCGGCGCCTTCGTCACGGTGACACCGGATGCCGCCCGCGCTCGCGCCGCCGTGGTCGAATCGGCACCATCCCGCGCCGCGGCGCTGTGGGGGCTGCCGTCGGCCGACAAGGACCTCGTCGCCCGCGCCGGCGTGCGCACGATGTACGGTTCCCGCGCCTTCGCCAACGTCGTGCCCGAGGCATCCGACGAGCTCGTCGAGGTGCTCGACGAGGCGGGCGCAATCAGCCTCGGCAAGACGAACACGCCGGAGTTCGGTCTCGCCAGCTACACGGAGTCGCTCGTGGCGCCCCCCGCGCGCACCCCGTGGGACATCCGCCTCGGGGCAGGCGGCTCCAGCGGCGGCGCGGCGGTCGCGGTCGCGGCGGGGCTGCTGCCCGCGGCGGTCGGCTCCGACGGCGGGGGCAGCATCCGCATCCCCGCCGCCGCCACCGGGCTCGTCGGACTGAAGCCCTCGCGCGGGCGCATCCCCTCCGGTGCGGGATTCGGCAGCCTGGCCGGACTGGTCGTCCCCGGCACGCTGGCGCGGACGGTGGCGGATGCGGCGCTGCTGCTGGATGCGCTCATCGAGGGCCACCGCTACGCCTACGCCACCCGCGCGCCCGGCTGGGACGGCGGCGCGTACCTGAACGCCGCGGTCCGGGGCGAGGGGCGTTTCCAGGTCGGGGTGTGCATCTGGTCGCCGTGGGCGGAGAGCTTCGAGATCGAGCTCGGCGCCGCCGCCCGCGCCGCGCTCGAGCTCGCCGCCCGGGAGCTGGATGCGCTGGGCCACGGCCTCGAGGAGGTGGCGCCCGCACCGGAGCCGGGGTACGCGGCCGCGTTCCGCGCCGTGTGGCAGGCCGGCGCCGGGCAGGTGCCGCTGGAGGACGGCGCCGTCGCGCGGCTCGAGCCGCTCACGCGCTGGCTCGTCGGCGTCGGACGCGCGCTGCCGGCATCCGAGCTCGCCCGCGCGCTGGCCTGGCTGACGGCCTTCGAGCGCCGGGTGATCGAGGTGTTCGCGCCGTTCGATGCGGTGCTGATGCCGGCGATGGCGATGACGCCGCGGCCGGTGGGCTGGTACGACGCCGAGGACGGCGAGCGCAACTTCGCCCAGCAGGTGCGCTACACGCCGTGGACGAGCTTCGTCAACGTGGTGGGGCTGCCGGCCATCTCCCTGCCGGTGCACCAGACCGCGGAGGGTCTGCCGATGGCGGTCCAGCTCGTCGGCCGCCCGGGCGGGGAGGACGTGCTGCTCGCGCTCGGCGCGCAGCTCGAGCGGCGCCTCGGGTGGCAGCGCCGGCACCCGCCGGGCTGGTGAGCCGCCGCGCTGAGCGCTCGCGCGGTCAGCGGATGCCCGCCGCCTGCAGCTCGAGGGCGTCCCAGAGCTTCGCGCATTCCGCGTCGTCCCGCGCCTGCGCGGCCAGCGCACCGTTCGGGCTCATCCCGTCGAAATAGGTGCCCGCCGGCACGCCCGGGTTCTCGGCCGTCGCGAGGAAGACGAGCGGTGCCGCGCCCTCCTCCGGCGTCTTCGCGACCCGGGCGACCACCCCGGTGAACGGCGAGTCGTGCAGGTTCGCGAAGCGCGTCGCGATGAAGCCGGGATGGAACGAGTACGAGTCGACCCCGGTGCGGCGGGAGAACTCGCGGCCGAGCATCGCATCCGCCCGCTTCGAGGCCCCGTAGGCGGGCCAGCCGCCCGCCCAGAGCAGCCCGATGCGGCTCGGATTCCCGTGGTGGATCCGGCCGCTGCGGTTGGCGACGCTGGAGGTGAAGATCACCCGGCCGCCCTGCAGCGCCGGGAGCCGTTCCGCGCTGAGCACGAACGGGGCCAGCACGTTCGCCTCCCAGGTCAGCTCCACGCCGTCGTCGGTGGTGATCCGTTTCCGGTTGAAGGCGCCGGCGTTGTTGGCCAGCACGTCGATGCGCTCGTACCGGTGCCGCAGCTCGGCGGCCAGCCGGCGGACGTCGGCCAGGCTCGAGAAGTCGGCGGTGAAGGAGGCGCCGCCCACCCTCTCGGCCACCTCCGCGGTCCGCTCGGGGTTCCGGCCGACGACGACCACCTCGTGTCCCTGGGCTCCCAGCTCGAGGGCGGCGGCGCGCCCGACGCCCGAACTGGCCCCGGTGATGACGATGGTGCTCATCGGCCCGGCCGACCGTAGGCCTCGAGGAAGCGGAGCCACACCTCGCTGAGCGTCGGGTACGCGGGGACCGCGTGCCAGAGACGGTGCAGCGGCACCTCGCCGACGATCGCGATGGTCGCCGACTGCAGCATCTCGCCGACCTCGGGTCCGCAGAAGGTCGCGCCGATCAGCACCCCGCGGTCCTCGTCGACGATCGCCCGGGCCCGGCCGACGTAGTCGTCCGAGACGGTGCTGGCGCCCGCGACCCCGCTCAGGTCGTAGTCGAGCACCCGGATGCGCCGGCCCGCCTTCCGGGCGCTCGCCTCCGTGAATCCGACGGAGGCGATCTCCGGGTTGGTGAAGGTGACCTGCGGCACCATCTCGTGATCGGCCGTCGCGACGTGCACGCCGAACGGGACCGTGTCGAGGGGCCGCCCGGCTGCCCGGGCGGCGATGGCGTCGCCGGCGGCGCGCGCCTGGTACTTCCCCTGATGGGTGAGCAGGGCGCGGTGGTTGACGTCCCCGACGCCGTAGAGCCAGTCGACGCCCCGCACCCGGAGGGTGTCGTCGACCTCCAACCAGTCGCCCGGCGTCAGGCCCGCGTGCTCCAGGCCGAGGTCACCGGTGCGCGGGGTCCGTCCGATCGCCACCAGCACCTGCTCCGCCACCACCGTGGCGCCGGAGGTCAGGCTCAGCGTCGCGCGACCGCCCGCTCGCGAGGCCGAGGCGAGCTCGTCGTCGAGGATCGTGACCCCGCGCTCCTCCAGCGCGCTGCGCACGAGGTCGGCCGCGAAGGGCTCCATGCCTCGAAGCAGCGCCCCGCCGCGCACGATCATGGTGACGCGGCTGCCGAGCGACGAGTAGGCGGTGGCCATCTCGGCGGCGACGACCCCGCCGCCGATCACCGCGAGACTCTCGGGCACCTGCTCGGCGCTCGTGGCCTCGCGGCTGGTCCACGGCGCGATGTCCGCCAGGCCCGGGATGTCGGGCAGCAGCGCCGCCGACCCGGTAGCCGCGACGACGGCCTGCCTCGCGCGCAGCTCCGCGGTGGAGCCGTCGGGCGCGGTGATCGCCACGGTGCGCTCGCCGGTGATCCTCGCGTGTCCGCGGATCACTTCGAGCCCGGCGCCCTCGGCCCACTCGACCTGCGAGCTGTCATCGAAACGGTGGGTGAGCGCATCCCGGCGGCGGAAGACGCCCGCGGGGTCGACGGCTCCGGTGACGGCCTGCTTCGCGCCGTCCACCTGTCGTGCGCTCGCGAGCACTGCGCCCGCCCGCAGGAGCGCCTTGGAGGGCATGCAGGCCCAATAGGAGCACTCGCCCCCGACCAGCTCCTCTTCGATGAGGGCCACCGAGAGGCCCCCCTGGTGGGCGTAGTCGGCGACATTCTCTCCGACCGCGCCCGCCCCGATCACGATCACGTCCACCTCGCGGGTCATGCCGCCACGCTACCGCCGGCCGATGCGCGCGGCCCGAGCCGAGGGAGACCTCAGACCCCGCGGGTGAGAGCGCCGACGATCCGCAGGATGGCCGGGAGGTCCTCCAGCGCCGCCGCGGGCGAGGAGGGGGAGAACTCGGTGAGCCCTGCGCCGGCCAGCTCGAAGCGCTCACGCAGCGCGCCGATCACCTGGAGGAGCGCATGCACGCTCAGACCGAACGGCTCCGGGAAGCTGATGCCCTCGATCTCCGACGGGTCGAGCACGTCGAGGTCGATGTGCAGGTACACGCGGGCGGCGCCGACCGCGGCCACCGCGGTCACCAGCCGTTGCGGATCGGCGAGGTCCTCGACGGTGAGGCACGGGATCCCCCGATCGGCGATCCAGTCCCGCTCGGCGGGATCCGGGTTGCGGCATCCGGCGAAGACGAGCGCCGACTCCGGCAGGACGCCGTCGTCCACCAGCGCCCGCGCCACCATGCCGTGGAAGGCGCGCGAGGGCGAGGAGTCGCGGCCGTGGGCATCCGGATGCGCGTCGAGCCAGACCAGCGCGAGCGGTCCGCCGGCCGCCGCTCGGGCGATCCCGGCGTAGTCGGCCGAGCAGTCGCCCCCGACCGTCACGATGGGCAGGTCGACGCCCCGGAGCGCCTGCGCGAAGCGCTGGCGCACGATGCGCAGCGAGCTGGCACGCGCGATGCCGGTGCCCTCCGGGTCGCCCGCCTCGAGCGGCACCTCGATGGTCGTGGTCGCCGCGCTCGGCAGGTCGCCGCGGATCGCCTCCGCGCCGTCAACCAGCTGCATCGCGCGAGCCGATCCCGAGCCCTGCCACTGCGGCACGACGGCGAAGCGGACCGGCATGCCGCGACCCTAGCGGACCGCGGTCAGCGGGTGGCCTCGGCGAGATGAGCCCGGAGCTCGGCCGCGGTGTCCTGCGTGACGTAACCCGGCTGACCCACCTGGATGCGCCAGCTCTCCGCGAGCGCCCCGCCATCGACGACGTCGAAGCCCACCTCGTCGATGAGGGCCGCGACGACCCCGCGCGCGTCCTCGTCATCACCGAACACGGCGAGCGCACGGCGGCCGGGGGTGCCGGAGGCGGTGGCGTCGGTCACGATCTGGCGGGCCATGATGTGGTTGAAGGCCTTGACGACCCGGGCGTCGGGGAGCATCGCCTGCAGCCGGCCCGCTGAGGTCTCCGTCCCGTCCGCGAGGTCGGCGATGTCGCCGTCGCGCTGGGGGTAGTAGTTGTCGGCGTCGATCACGATCTTGCCGGCGAACAGCGACGGCTCGAGCTCGGTCTCCTTCGCGAGCGGGATCGCCAGCAGCACGAGCTCGCCCGCGCCCGCGGCCTGCTCGATCGTTCCCGCCGTGGCGCGGTCCCCGAGCCGGGCGACGAGGTCGCCGAGCGTCTCCGGGCCGCGGGAGTTCGCGATCACCACGTCGTGCCCGCGTGCGATCACCGCCTCCGCGACGGCCTGTCCGATGTTGCCTGCGCCGATGATGCCGATAGTCGTCATACCCGCCCTCAACCCGGCTCGGCGTCCGGGGATTCCCGACCCGGCCGGTCAGCGGATCGTCACGGCGGCCGGGGGACCGTTCACGCCCTCCGATCCTGCACCCGGTGCGCCGGCGGCGAGCGGGAGGACGACGGTGGCGTCGTACCCGCCCGCGGGCAGGGCGTCCGCCGTGCCGCAGCGGACCGCGCGGAAGCTCACCGGAAGGCGCACCCGGTCGCCCGCGGCGACGACAACGGGGGCGCCGGCCACCGCGGCGGTGCCCTCGCCCACCACGGTGCCGTCCCGAGCGAGGCGGATCACGGCGGCGCCGCCCGGCTGCACCGTCGCGGCGGCCGCGCCGGAGTTGCTCAGGACGAGCGCCCCGCGCAGCGGCTCGCCCGCGATGGCGGGCTCGAGCTCGAGGGTCGCCCGGAGCGGACCGGTCGTGTCCGGAGCCGACGCCGTGGCCCCGCATCCGCTGCGGCCGACGTACTCGGGCCCGCGCACCCCGCCGCCGTCGCTGGTGCGCGCCGACGGCGCCGGAGCGTCCCGGACTCCGCTCGACGAGCCGGCCGAGACCGTCGTCAGGGCGCCCAGACCCAGGGTCGCCGTGGGCACGACGATGGCGGCCATGACGACCAGGGCGGATGCTCCCACGGCGATCACCTTGGGGCGGCGGCGCCGTCGCGCGGCGCGCACGATCGCGGCGGCGTCGAGGCCGCCCGTCCCGCCGGGCCGGGGCTCGCGCATCCGGTCCCGCAACTCAGACTCGGTCGGCATGGCGACCTCCCTCCCGGGGTCCGCGGAGGCGGCCCTCCGCGGTCCCGTCGTCGGCGAGCGCGATGGCCATCTTGGCCAGCCCGTCGCTCAGGTACCTCTTCACGGTGCCGGAGCTGACCCCGAGCGTCGTCGCGATGTCGTCGACCTTGAGGTCGTCGTAGTAGCGCAGCACCACGCAGGCGCGTTCCCGCGGGGAGAGCTTGTCGAGCTCGTGTCCCAGGTCGATGGCGAGGTCGACGTCGCCCGATCGCGACGCGACGACATCCGGTCGGTACTCGCGGGGTGCGACGGCGCGCCAGCGCTGCGTTCGGCGTGCGCGGTCGACGACCTGGTTGAGGATCGCACGGCGCACGTAGGCCTCCGCGCTGGCGACGCCGAAGCCGTTGCGCAGGCGTCCGAAGGTACGCGCCAGCGCGTCCTGTACGATGTCGCGCGCCTCCTCCTGCCGTCCGCAGAGCAGGGTGGCGTAGCGGACGAGCGCCTCGCCGCGCTCATCGACGAGGCGCGTGACCACCTGCTCCCACTCGGGTGCGCCGCGCGCCATGCCACCTCCAGCCCCTGGATCTCCGCCCTCATCCTCATCCGACGACCGGCGGCCGCGGAACGTTGTGGAAGCGGCACACCGGCGGTGGCCCCCTCGGGCAACCGCCGCGGTGCGCGAGCGTGCAGCAGGCGACGCGGACGCCACGGCGGCGCGGGCACGCCCAGCACAGGGGTGCGCCTGAAAGGATTCGAACCTTCGACTTCTTGCTCCGGAGGCAAGCGCTCTATCCACTGAGCTACAGGCGCGTAGGGCGTCTCTAGGCTAGCAGGGTGACATTGACACGGTCGGTCGAGGCGAGACTGCTGATCCGCGCCGCCGCCGACACCGCCTACGTCTTCGCCGGGGCGGTCGCGCGGGGCTACTCGCTCACCGACGAGCTCCTCACCTTCCGCCTCGACGGCGCTGCCGTCGCCCGCACCGAGCTCGCCGAGGGCGCCGGTCGACTGCAGGTGTTTTCCGCCGGGGCGGGGGAGCTCGAGATCCGTTACCGCGCCGAGGTGGAGGGCCGTCCCCTCCCCGCACCGGCCGATGCGCTCGACGCCGTCCGCTACGTGCGCCCGAGCCGGTACTGCGAGTCCGACGCCCTCAGCCCGGTTGCGCGCGAGCAGTTCGCCGGCCTCGCCGGAGCCGAGCTGGCGTTCGCGGTGACCGGCTGGGTGCACGACCGGCTGAGCTACGTACCGCGCTCCACCGCCTCCGGCGACGGGGCGATCGCGACGCTCGAGAAGCGCGAGGGCGTCTGCCGCGACTACGCGCACCTCACCGCGGCGCTGCTGCGGGCGATGGACATGCCCGCTCGGGTCGTGGCGGTGTACGCGCCGCAGCTGGAGCCGATGGACTTCCACGCCGTGGTGGAGGCGATGATCGAGGGCCGGTGGTACGTCTTCGACGCCACCGGGCTCGCGCCGCGGACCGGACTCGTGCGCATCGCCACCGGGCGTGACGCCGCCGACACGGCTTTCCTCTCGAACACCCTCGCCGACGTGCAGCTGCTCGAACTGGAGGTCCGCGCGGCGGCCAGCGAGCAGCTCCGCGACGAGGGCGCGGAGCTCATCGAGCTCGCCTAGCCCCGCAGGGCACGCTGTGAGCGAGCGACGAACGGCGTCGGTCGGGCTGCGGATGATTAGGCTCGTCGACGGGATGCGAGAGGGCTCTCGCTCGAACGGAGGACGACGATGACCGACACGTTCACTGCGGTGAAGCCGGAGGCCCTGCCGGTGCCCGAGGGGGCATCCGCCGAGGCGATCGAGTGGATCGAGGGCCTCTATGGCGACGGGATCATCGCCCGAAAAAGCGCCTTCTCGCGCGAGTGGACGATCGACATGGCGGAGGACGTCTACAAGGCGTTCCACCAGGCTCTGCGCGTGCCCCGCGGCGCGGTGGGGCGCGGTCGCCGCCGCTTCTACGTCGAGATCCACCCCGAGCAGCTGCGCGGCTTCGTCGAGCTCGTCGACCACCCCTGGGTGCGCGGCGTCTGCGAGGCCGTTCTCGGCCCGGATTACCAGATCGTCGAGCTCGGCTTCGACATCCCGTTCCCCGGTGCGCGCGACCAGCCGTGGCACCGCGACTTCCGGATGCCCGAGGAGACCAAGCGCACCGGACGCCTCACCTCGCTCGCCTTCAACCTGACGGCGGTGGACACGGTCGAGGAGATGGGGCCGTTCGAGATCGCCCCGGGGACGCAGTTCGACCAGTCCGACTCCTTCGACCACGAGATGTTCCCGCCCCGGGAGCTCTATCCGCGGTACGAGGAGCGGGCGGTGCGGAAGTACCCGAAGATGGGCGACATCTCGGCCCGCTCGGCCCTCACCATCCACCACGGCACCCGCAACGACTCCTCCCAGCCGCGCCCGGTGCTGGTGCTCGGCGTCGACGCGCCCGGGGCCGGCAACGCCGAACACCACGACATGGCGATGACCCGGGCGTTCCGGGACTCGCTCCCGGAGCGGGTGCGCGCGCACCTGGTGTGCCCCGTCGTCGACGAGTTGACCCAGATCGAGCAGAAGCACGACATCGAGGGCCTCATGATGGGCGACGCCTGAGCCTCTCTGCTCGCCGCTAGCGGGAGCGCACCGCCGCGACGGCGGAGCGCACGAACGGATCGGCATCGGCGGCGGCGCCGAACTCGACCGAGGACGCCACGATCCAGTAGTCGCCGACGAACGCCGTCGCGACACCTGTGCCGTCCTGGGCGCGGAAGAACCCCGCGTCGCCGCCCCACTGCGAGACCGTCGTGGCGCCGGCGGCGCTCGCGGCCTTCTGCTCGCCGAGCGTCGCCACGCGGTAGCGCGCCACCGAGACGTCGATCGTGGTGCCGCTGGAGGTGTTGATCCACTCGCAGGTGGTGCCGCGGTCGGCCCGGGCCTGAGCGGCGGCGGACGCCTCCGGCGGGGTGAAGGGCGACTTGGCGCTGTAGATCGGACCGTACTGGTACACGGTGTCGTTGCTGACGAGCGTCGAGCAGGCGATGTCGACCGGGATCGAGGAGCGCGGATCCGTGGTCGCCGAGGGCGACGGGTCCGGTGCGGCGGAGCCGGATGCCGCCGCCGAGGGCCGCGACGGTGTCGGCGTCCCGGCCGGGGCCCCGGCATCCGGAACGCACCCCGCCAGCACCAGGGCGAGCCCGCCCGCGACGAGCGCTGACGCGACGGCGACCCCTCCGAAGCGGACGCGTGGACCAGAGGTGCGGGTGGGACGCATGGCGCCATTGTGGGGGAGCGGCCCCGGCCCGGGCAGGAGCCACGCCCCCGGTCGCCCGCCACGCCCCGGGGTAGACTCGGCAGGTGAACCCCGACGATCTCGCCTCCTCGGTCCTCGCCCTCGCGCGGGAGGAAGCGAGCCGGCTCGGTGGGTCGGAGGTCGCCTCGGATGCGGTGGTGCTGGAGCGCCCGCGCAGCAGGGCTCACGGCGACTGGGCCACGAGCGTGGCGTTGAAGCTGGCGAAGCCGCTCGGCGTGCCGCCCCGGGAGCTCGCCGGCTCGCTCGCCGCCCGCATCGCCGCCCTTCCCGGGGTGGCCGACGCCGAGGTCGCGGGCCCGGGCTTTGTGAACATCCGCCTCGATGCGGCGGCGTCGGGGGAACTGGCGCGCACCATCATCGCCGCCGGTGCGGTCTACGGACGCGGGCACGACCTGGATGGGCAGACGATCGACCTGGAGTTCGTGTCGGTGAACCCCACCGGTCCGATGCACCTCGGGGGAGCCCGCTGGGCGGCGGTCGGCGACAGTCTCGCCCGCATCCTGCTCGCGCAGGGCGCCGAGGTCAGCCGCGAGTACTACTTCAACGACCACGGCGCCCAGATCGACCGCTTCGCCCGCAGTCTCGTCGCCAGCCACCTGGGCGAGCCGTCGCCGGAGGACGGCTACCGCGGCAGCTATATCGCCGACATCGCCGCCCGGGTGGTCGACGCCTACCCGGGCGATCTGACCGCACTGTCCCGAGGCGAGCTGCAGGAGGTGTTCCGCTCGGTCGGCGTCGAGTTCATGTTCGGCGACATCAAGTCCGAGCTGCACGCGTTTGGCGTCGATTTCGACCTCTTCTTCCACGAGGACACGCTCCACTCCTCCGGCGCGGTCGAGCGGGCGGTGGCGCGGCTGCGGGAACTGGGCCACGTCTACGAGCAGGACGGCGCGGTGTGGCTGCGCACGACGGAGTTCGGCGACGACCGTGATCGCGTCATGATCAAGAGCGACGGCGAGGCGGCGTACATCGCCGGCGACATCGCGTACTACCTCGACAAGCGCGAGCGCGGGTTCGAGCGGAACATCATCATGCTCGGCGCCGACCACCACGGCTACATCGGCCGGATGATGGCGATGGTCGCGGCGTTCGGGGACACCCCGTGGGTGAATCTCGAGATCATCATCGGTCAGCTCGTGAACCTCGTCCGCGACGGCCAGCCGGTGCGGATGTCCAAGCGTGCCGGCACCCTCGTCACGATGGAGGACCTCGTCGATGCGGTCGGCGTCGACGCCGCCCGCTACGCGCTGGTGCGCAGCTCGGTCGACCAGTCCATCGACGTCGACCTCGACCTCCTGCAGAAGCGCACGAATGACAACCCGGTGTTCTACGTGCAGTACGCGCACGCCCGAACCTGTGCTGTCGCACGCAACGCCGCGGCCGTGGGAGTCGACCGGTCGGAGTTCGACGCGAGCCTCCTCGTCCATCCCGCCGAGAGCGAGCTGCTCGGCGCGCTCGCCGAGTTCCCGCGGATCGGCGCGCAGGCGGCGCAGCTGCGCGAGCCGCACCGCGTCGCCCGGTACCTCGAAGAGCTGGCGGGCTCCTATCACCGCTGGTACGACAGCTGCCGGGTGATCCCGCAGGGCGAGGAGCCCGTCGAGGCGGTGCACCGCACCCGCCTTCTGCTGAACGACGCCGCCGGGCAGGTGCTCCGCAACGGCCTCGCACTGGTCGGGGTGAGCGCTCCGGAGCGGATGTGACCGCGGTCCGGACCCGACGCCGCCGCCGATGGCCGATCGTGCTGCTGGTGCTCGCGGTGCTCGTGGCAGCCGGCGGCCTCCTCGCCGAGACTCTCGCCAGGGACCGCGTGTCCAGCGTCGCCTCCACCGCGCTCGCCGACCGACTGGGCGTTCCCGAGAACCGGGTCGACGTCGCGCTCGGCCCCGCACTGGTGCTGCCGCAGCTGCTCTCGGGCCGGATCGACCGAGTCGACGTCTCCGCGTCCCGCCTGCCGGTGCAGGGCGTCACCGCGACCTTCGACGGCACTCTGCGCGGCGCCGCGCTCGACGGATCCGCTGCGCGCTCCCTCACCGGCACGGTGACCATCCCCGGGTCGCAGCTGAGCGTTCTCGCCGCGCAGGCCGACGGCCCGAAGGTCGACCGCATCCGCGCCGACGCTCCAAATCTCGTCGCCGATGCCACCGCCTCCGCGTTCGGGGTGAGGGTGCCCGTCTCGGTCACCCTCCGCCCCTCGGCCGCCGCCGGCGCCGTCGTGCTCACCCCGACAGCGGTGACGGTCGCCGGGCGCACGATCGACGCGACGGCGCTGCGCTCCGCGCCGCTGTCGGGGGTCGCGCGGACCTACCTGCAGCCGACCCGGGTGTGCGTCGCCGACACGCTGCCCTCGGGCCTCGACCTCCGCTCGGCGAAGGTCGTCGGACCGGATCTGGTGCTCGGTCTCGCCGGCTCGGACGTCGCCCTCGGCGGTGCCGATACGGGCTCCTGCGGCTAGCTGCAGCTAGGACGAGGGCAAGGGTCTTCGGTTCGCTACGCCGCAGCACTCCGTTCGCCCGGCGTGGTCTTGAGCCTCAGACGGCGTAAGCACGAAGGAACACGGCAGTGCCGGCGTCCGCCCGCTCACGGATCCGCCTCTCGGACCCGACGGCCACCGAGAACATGCCGCGGTCTAGGTCTGCGCCCATGATGAGGAACGCAAAGTGCTCGGCGGCGACGTCGGCGTTGTCGATGCGGAGCTTCCCGCTGTCGCCGACCTTGCGCAGAGCTGACGACAGCGCCCGCATCACCAGCTCCGGTGCTCGACGGCGGTACTCGACTGCGAGCTCGGGAAAGCGGCGGGACTCGCTCACCACCAGACGCCGCAGATCGAGCACCGGTCCGGCGAGGACGGCCGAGGCGAGCCGGCGCGCGATGCGAGGGAGGTCGGCTGCCACGTCCCGCATCAGCTCGGTCTCCTCGGAGAGCTCGGCGCTGAAGCGCTCGGCGATCTCGATCGCTGCCGAGACCGTCTCGCGGAACAGCGCCTCCTTGTCCTCGAAGATGTTGTAAACCGTGCGCTTGGCGACGCCTGCTTCGCGCGCGATGTCGTCGACGCTCGTCCCGTCGTATCCGTTCCGCAGGAACACGGCAGTCGCGCCGGAGAGGATCGCCGCGCGCGATCGTTCGATCCGCCGATCAACGAGGACTGTCACGATCGGTCCCCTCCTTGACTGAATGCACTCATAAGTGCATTATTGCACCGACAAGGCAACTAGCAGACGATCGAAGGGGATGTCGCATGACCGATCACGCCACTGACACTGTTGACGACGAGCAAGCACCGACCACTTCCCGGCCAAATCCCGATCTCCGCAGCCTGGACCGCTTGATCGGGACCTGGGAGGTGACGGGCGAGGCGACGGGAACCGTCACATACGAGTGGGCGGAGGGAGGGTTCTTCCTCTTCCAGCACGTCGAGCTCGGCGGCACTAAGGGGATTGAGATCATCGGTCACGAGCAGAAGTACGGCGAGGAGCCCAGTACCGACATCAGGTCGCGCTACTACGGCTTCTCCGAGGGCGAGACCCTCGAGTACACCTACGAGATCGCGAGCGACACCCTCTCCATCTGGAGCGGCGAGCGAGGATCACCGGCGTATTACGAAGGGATCTTCGACGAAGCGGGCGACACCCTCACCGGCGCATGGCACTACCCCGGAGGCGGCGGTTACCGGACCGTCTCAACCCGGGTGACCAGCTAGCAGCGTCTGTCCGCGTCCCGCGTCCCGCATTCAGGACAAGGCGTCGTCGGCCACGTCCTCCACGGTGCTGAGGGTCCGCCCGGCGCTTCGATCAGCGCGAACCTGGGTGGAGCACGACAACTGCGCTCGACCGCACACCGCCTGCGAAGGCCAGCCCCCGATCAGCTGGGGGTCACCGACCTGATGACGGGGTGCGAGGTGTACTCGCTCGCGCGCGCCCTGTCGCGTCGTCCACGTCGGCCGTTGCGGCGCGGCCATCCTCCTTGCCCCCCGTGCCCCGCGCGATGCCGAGATCGGGTCGCTCCGTCGTGTCGCTAGAATCCGCAGTGGCTTCAGGGACCAAGCCGGGTCCGCTCGCCTCACCGCCCGCCGACGTTGAGGTTTCCGTGTCCGCCCATCCCCTCGCCCCCGCCTGGCTGCAGGAGCCCCTCGACGCGAATGCGCTCGAGCCGGGGCTGTGGCCCGCGACCGCGGCGCGCACGGCCGGTGCGCTCGAGATCGGCGGGGTGTCGGCGGCGGATCTCGCGGCGCGCTTCGGCACCCCGCTGTACGTGCTCGACGAGCAGGACGTCCGCGCTCGCGCGGCCCGCGTGCGCGGGGCGTTCGAGGGTGCCGCGGCCCGGCACGGAGCGGGCGCCCGCGTCTACTACGCCGGCAAGGCGCTGCTGACGACGGACATCGTCAGGTGGATGCTCGAGGCCGGGCTGCGCATCGACGCCTGCTCGGGCGGCGAGCTCGCGATCGCGCTGGCGGCGGGGGCGCCCCCGGAGCGGCTCGGGCTGCACGGCAACAACAAGAGCCTCGGCGAGATCGAACGGGCGGTCGGCGTCGGGGTGGGCGCGATCGTCCTCTACAGCGTCCTCGAAGTCGACCGGGTAGCGGATGCCGCGCGCCGCCACGGCCGCGTCCAGGCGGTGCGGCTGCGCATCAGCAGCGGCGTGCACGCGTCCACGCACGAGTATCTGGCGACGGCCCGCGAGGACCAGAAGTTCGGGATCGCCCTCGCGGACGCCGCGCGGGTCGTCGCCCGCATCCGCGCGCAGGACTCTCTCGCGTTCCTCGGCGTGCACTCGCACATCGGGTCGCAGATCTTCGACGCCGCGGGCTTCGAGGAGGCCGCGCGCCGCCTCCTGGAGTTGCACGCCGGGCTGCTGGCGGACGGGCCGGTGCCCGAGCTGAACCTCGGCGGCGGGTTCGGCATCGCCTACACGTCGGTCGACCGCCCGGCGCCGATCGAGCAGATCGCCGACAGCCTCGCCGACGCCGTCGCGGTCGAGTGCCGGCGCCGGGGGATCCCCGTGCCCGACCTCGCGGTCGAGCCGGGCCGGATCCTCGTCGGCCCGGCGGGGGTCACCCTCTACGAGATCGGCACAGTGAAGGACGTCGAGGTCGCGCACGCGGCGGGCAGGGCCGCTCGCCGCTACGTGAGCGTCGACGGGGGCATGAGCGACAACATCCGCCCCGCCCTGTACGGCGCCGACTACAGCTCGCGGCTCGCGGGCCGCGTCTCGGATGCCGCACCCGCGCTGGTGCGCATCGCCGGCAAGCACTGCGAGTCGGGCGACATCGTGGTGCGGGACGACTACCTGCCCGGCGACGTCGCCCCCGGTGATCTGGTGGCCGTCGCAGCCACCGGCGCCTACTGCTTCTCCCTCGCCTCCAACTACAACGCTCTCGGCCGCCCGCCGCTCGTCGCCGTCCGGGACGGGGCGGCGCGGATGCTGGTGCGCGGCGAGACGATCGATGACCTGCTCGCGCGCGACATGGGTGCCGGCAGCTCCGGAGGGACGGCATGATCGAGTACCGCAATATCCGGATCGCGCTCCTGGGCGCCGGCTCCGTCGGATCCCAGGTCGCGGGGCTGCTCATCGAGCATCGCGACGAACTCGCCGCCCGGGTGGGCACCGGGCTCGACCTCGTCGGCATCGCGGTGCGGGACCCTCAGCGCCCCCGCGACCCGCGCATACCGGAGGCGCTCTACACCACCGACGCGGAGTCGCTGATCCTCGGCGCCGACATCGTCATCGAGCTGATGGGGGGGCTGGAGCCCGCCCGCGAGCTGCTGCTGCTCGCGATGAACTCGGGCGCCGACGTGATCACGGCCAACAAGGCGCTGCTGGCCACCCACGGACCCGAGCTGTTCGCGGCGGCGGAGCAGGTCGGTGCCCAGCTGTACTACGAGGCAGCGGTCGGCGGCGCGATCCCCATCATCCGGCCGTTGCGCGACAGCCTCGCCGGCGACCGGGTCGAGCGCATCCTCGGGATCGTCAACGGCACGACCAACTACATCCTCGATCGCATGCACAGCCAGGGCGACAGCGTGCAGGAGGCGCTGGCCGAGGCGCAGCGGCTGGGCTACGCGGAGGCCGATCCGACGGCGGACGTGGAGGGCTTCGACGCGGCACAGAAGGCGGCCATCCTCGCCAGCCTCGCCTTCCACACCGCGGTGCCGCTCGAGGCGGTGCACCGCGAGGGCATCCTCGGCATCACCCTCGAGCAGGTGGCGGCGGCGCAGCGGAGCGGCTTCGTCATCAAGCTCCTCGCGGTCTGCGAGCGCCTGACGGATGCAGAGCGCGGCATCGACGGGGTGAGCGCGCGGGGGCACCCCGCGCTGGTGCCGGCGGCGCATCCGCTGGCGTCCGTCCACGGCGCGAACAACGCGGTGTTCCTCCAGGCCGAGGCGGCGGGCAGTCTCATGTTCTACGGCGCCGGGGCGGGGGGCCTGGAGACGGCCTCGGCGGTGCTCGGCGATGTGGTGAGCGCGGCGCGGCGGCACGTCGTCGGCGGCCCGGGCGTCGCCGAGTCGACCCACGCCGACCTCCCCGCGCTGCCCATCGCCATGGTGACCACGCGCTACCAGATCGGGATGGAGGTCCTGGATCGGCCCGGTGTGCTCGCGCAGATCGCGCTCGTCCTCAGCGATCACGGCGTCTCGGTCGAGACGGTGCAGCAGACGGCGGCGGGCGCGGAGGCCGCCGCCCCCGCCGCTACCCGGGTGATCGGCACGCACGCGGCGACCGAGGCCGCTCTCGCCGCGACGGTGCACGCGCTCGCGGACAGCGAGGTCGTCTCGGCCGTGACCAGCGTGCTGCGAGTCGAAGGGGTGTCCTGATGGCGACCGGACCCGGAGGGTGCATCTGATGACGCAGTGGCGGGGGGTCCTCCGCGAGTACGCCGACCGGCTCGACGTGACCGAGGCCACGCCGGTCGTGACCCTCGGCGAGGGCGGGACGCCGCTCATCCCGGCGCCCGCACTGGACCGGCGCACCGGCGCTCGCGTTCTCGTGAAGTTCGAGGGGATGAACCCCACCGGCTCGTTCAAGGACCGCGGGATGACGATGGCGGTCTCGAAGGCGGTCGAGCACGGGGCGAAGGCCATCATCTGCGCCTCCACCGGCAATACCTCCGCCTCCGCGGCCGCCTACGCTGCGCACGCCGGCATCACCGCCGCGGTGCTCGTGCCGGAGGGGAGGATCGCGATGGGCAAGCTCGCCCAGGCGATCGCCCACGGCGCGGAGCTGCTGCAGATCCAGGGCAACTTCGACGACTGCCTCGACATCGCCCGCGAACTCGCAGCCGACTACCCGGTGCACCTCGTCAACTCCGTCAACAACGACCGCATCGAGGGGCAGAAGACGGCGGCGTTCGAGGTGGTGGAGGTGCTGGGCGACGCGCCCGACCTGCACATCGTCCCGGTGGGCAACGCGGGCAACTACACCGCCTATCACCGCGGCTACCGCGAGGAGGCCGAGCGCGGGGCGGCCACGCGAACGCCGCGGATGCTGGGCTTCCAGGCCGCCGGGTCGGCCCCGATCGTGCGCGGCGAGATCGTCCGCGATCCCGACACGATCGCCAGCGCGATCCGGATCGGCAATCCGGCCTCGTGGCAGCTCGCCCTCGCCGCGCGCGAGGACAGCGATGGCTACTTCGGCGCGATCGACGACGTGCGGATCCTCGAAGCGCACCGCATCCTCTCCGCCGAGGTGGGGATCTTCGTCGAGCCGGCCAGCGCCATCAGCGTCGCCGGGCTGCTCGAACGCAGCGCCGCCGGCGACATCCCGCCGGGGTCGACGGTCGTGCTCACCGTCACCGGCCACGGCCTCAAGGATCCGCAGTGGGCTCTGCGCGGCGCCGACGGCGCGGAGGTGCGACCCACCGTCGTCCCGGTCGACGTCGCGGAGGTCGCGGCCGTGCTCGGGCTCGGAGCCTCCGTGGCCGCGCCGTCGCACTCCGGATCCGCATGAGCGCGGGCAGCCGGATGGACCTCGTCGGGCGCTCGGTGCACGTGAAGGTGCCGGCGACCACCGCCAACCTCGGCCCCGGCTTCGACACCCTCGGACTCGCGCTCGCGCTCTACGACGAGCTCGAGATCACCGCACGGCCGGGCACGGGCGCGCACGTGGAGGTGATCGGGGTCGGCGCGGGCGAGGTTCCCTCGGACGCCTCCAACCTCGTCGTGCGCTCGATCGCGCACGTCTTCGAGCGCGTCGGAGAGACGATGCCCGGACTCGACATCGTGGCGCGCAACGCCATCCCGCACGGGCGGGGGATGGGCTCCTCCGGCGCGGCGATCGTGGCGGGGGTCATGGCGGCGAAGGGCCTGCTCGAGCATGCCGTCGACCTCTCCGGCGTCACGCTGCTGCGTCTGGCGACCGAGCTGGAGGGCCATCCGGACAACGTCGCACCGGCGCTGTTCGGCGGTCTCACGATCGCCTGGATGGCTCCGGAGGGGCCCCAGCACAAGAAGCTCATCGCCCACCGGGGCGTCTCGCCCTACGTCGCGGTGCCCATCGAGACGACGATGTCCACCGCGCTCGCGCGCAGCCTGCAGCCCGAGTCGGTGCCGCACCAGGACGCGATCTTCAACGTCTCGCGATCGGCACTGCTCATCGCCGCCCTCATCCAGAGCCCCGAGCTGCTGCACGCCGCGACCGAGGACAGGCTGCATCAGAGCTACCGCGCGAGCGCCATGCCGGAGACGGATGCGCTCATCCGACTGCTGCGGGCGGAAGGCCTCGCGGCGGTCGTCTCCGGCGCCGGGCCCTCGATCCTCGTGCTCGGCAGCGACCCGGCGCAGCGGCTCCGCGCCGCCGAGCTGGTGGACGCCCACGCCACGACGCCGTGGCGCTCGCTGATGCTGGCCGTGGACTTCCGGGGTGCTACAGTTGTGCCGCGTCCGGCCGAGGCCGTGGCCTAGATCCGCTCTGGATCCGAGCCCCTCGACACGGCGTCCTCGCTCCCGCCGACCGCGGCACGCGTTCTCGCGTATCCGCCGCAACGTGCGACGAGCACATCCCCGGGTCACTCTGAGCCCGGGTCCGAAAGGAAACGACATCCCACCCGTGACTGACGTCGACTCGCCCGCGGAAGCGGGCTCCCGCGCCGAACTGAGCGCCCTGACGCTGGCGGAGCTGCAGGCTCTCGCTGCGCAGCGCGGCATCACCGGCGTCTCACGACGCCGAAAAGGAGAACTCGTGGACATCCTGTCCGACACCGACGGCGCCCCCGCCGACACCGCCGCAGCCGTGAGCGCCGACGCTCCCGCCCGCACCGACACTCCGGCGAGCACCGACGCTCCCGGCCGCTCCGACACTCCGGCGAGCGCCGACGCTCCGGCCCGCACCGAGGCTCTGGCGAGCACCGAGGCTCCGGCGAGCGCCGACGCTCCAGCCCGCACCGACGCTCCGGTCGAGCCGGCGCCGCGAGTTCGGCGCTCGCGCCGCGCGACCGCCTCCACCGCCGACGCGGCGGAGCTCGCCGCCCGTGCCCCCCGCGCGAGCGCCCCGGATGCGTCCGCGGCGACCCCGCAGGTGCCGGCGGCCGAGACCGCCGGCCCGCCGGTCGCGTCGGATCAGCCCTCGGCCGCGGGGACGACCGAGGCCGATGCCGCGCGGCAGTCCACCGACGGCGAGCCCGAGGGCGAGTCCGCGCGGGAGGCTCAGGGCTCGGGACGCAACCGCAATCGGAATCGCAACCGGAACAAGCCAGCGCAGGGCGGCGAGGGCGAAGACATCCCTTCTCGCCAGAACAGCCAGAACCAGAGCGGCCAGCAGAACCAGAGTGGCCAGAACCAGAGCGGCCAGAACCAGAGCGGCCAGAACCTGAACGGCCAGGGCGCTCAGCAGAATGGCGGCGAGCAGGGCGAGAGCCGGCGCAGCCGGTACCGCGATCGCAAGCGCGGCCGCGGCGCGCAGAACGACCTGGACGAGCCCGAGATCAGCGACGACGACGTGCTCATCCCGGTCGCCGGCATCCTCGATGTGCTCGACAACTACGCCTTCGTGCGCACCAGCGGGTACCTGCCGGGGGCGAACGACGTCTACGTCTCGCTCGGCCAGGTGAAGAAGTACAACCTGCGCAAGGGCGACGCGGTCGTCGGGGCGATCCGTCAGCCGCGCGACGGCGATGGGCAGAGCGGCCGCCAGAAGTACAACGCGATCGTCAAGGTCGACTCGGTCAACGGCACGCCGCTCGACCAGCTCGGCGAGCGCACCGACTTCGGCGCCCTCACTCCGGTGTACCCGAATGAGCGGCTGCGGCTCGAGACCGAGCCGAGCAAGCTCTCGACCCGGATCATCGACCTCATCGCGCCGATCGGGAAGGGCCAGCGCGGTCTCATCGTCGCGCCGCCGAAGGCCGGCAAGACGCTCATCCTGCAGGCGATCGCCCGGGCTATCTCGATCAACAACCCCGAAGTGCACATCATGGTCGTCCTCGTCGACGAGCGTCCCGAGGAGGTCACCGACATGCAGCGGTCGGTGAAGGGCGAGGTCATCGCCTCCACCTTCGACCGCCCGAGCGAGGACCACACCACGGTCGCCGAGCTGGCCATCGAGCGCGCCAAGCGCCTGGTCGAGCTGGGTAACGACGTGGTCGTGCTCGTGGACTCGATCACGCGGCTCGGCCGGGCCTACAACCTCGCGCAGCCGCCGTCGGGCCGGGTGCTCTCCGGTGGCGTCGACGCTGCGGCGCTCTACCCGACCAAGCGCTTCTTCGGCGCAGCGCGCAACATCGAGGGCGGCGGATCCCTGACGATCCTCGCCACCGCGCTGGTGGAGACCGGGTCGAAGATGGAGGAGGTCATCTTCGAGGAGTTCAAGGGCACCGGCAACATGGAGCTGCGGCTCTCGCGCCAGCTGGCCGACAAGCGGATCTTCCCCGCCGTCGACATCTACGCCTCCTCGACCCGGCACGAGGAGCAGCTGCTCAGCCCGGACGAGGTGAAGATCACCTGGAGCCTGCGTCGCGCACTCGCGGGTCTCGAGCTCCAGCAGCAGCTGGAGCGGGTGCTCGGCAAGCTCAAGGAGACCGGGTCGAACACGGAATTCCTCGTGCAGATGCAGAAGTCGCTGCCCACCGGCTCCGGCAACGGCGGTCACTGAGCCCTCCGGGATCGTCAGCGCTGTGTTCGAGTCGGTCGCGCCACTCCTCGCCGAGCGCGAGGAGTTGACGCGCGAGCTGTCGGATCCGGCGGTGCACGCCGATCCGGCGCGCTCGCGCCGGGTCAACCGGCGCTACGCGGAGCTCAGTCGCATCGCGTCCGCGCACGAGACGTGGCGGAAGGCGGTCGACGACCTCGCGGCCGCGCGGGAGCTGGCCCGTGACGACGAGTCGTTCGCGGCGGAGGTGCCGGAGCTGGAGCGGTCCGCCTCCGCGGCGGAGGAGCGCCTGCTCCGGCTGCTGATCCCGCGCGACCCGGATGACGGGCGCGACGTGATCATGGAGATCAAGGGCGGCGAGGGTGGCGAGGAGTCGGCGCTGTTCGCCGCGGATCTGCTGCGCATGTATCTGCACTACGCCGAGTCGCGCGGCTGGAAGACGGAGCTCCTGGAGCGCACCGAGTCCGATCTCGGCGGGTACAAGGACGTGCAGGTCGCGATCAAGTCGAGCGCGAGCGATCCGGCGGACGGCGTCTGGGCGAGCCTCAAGTACGAGGGCGGCGTGCACCGCGTGCAACGGGTGCCCGCGACCGAGTCGCAGGGCCGCATCCACACCTCCACCACGGGCGTGCTGGTGTTCCCCGAGGTGGATGCGCCGGAGGAGATCACGATCGACGCGAACGAGCTGCGGATCGACGTGTTCCGCTCCTCGGGCCCGGGCGGGCAGAGCGTGAACACCACCGACTCCGCGGTGCGCATCACCCACATCCCCACGGGGATCGTGGTGTCGATGCAGAACGAGAAGTCGCAGATCCAGAACCGCGAGGCGGGGATGCGCGTGCTGCGGGCCCGGCTCCTCGCCCGGCAGCAGGAGGAGCTCGACGCGGCGGCCTCGGATGCCCGGCGCAGCCAGATCCGGGGCATGGACCGGTCCGAGCGCATCCGCACGTACAACTTCCCCGAGAACCGCATCGCCGACCACCGGACCGGCTACAAGGCCTACAACCTCGACCAGGTGATGAACGGCGCGATCCAGCCGGTGCTCGACTCGCTGATCGCCGCCGACGAGGAGGCGCGCCTCGCCTCCCTCGCCGACTCCTGAGCCCATGAGCGAGCCGGCCCTTGCCGAGCTGCTGCGCCGGGGGGTCGACCTGCTCTCGCGCGCGCGGGTCCCGAGCCCCCAGGCGGATGCGGAGCTGCTGCTCGGGCACGTGCTCGGGTTCTCCCGCGGCGAGTTGCAGGCCAAGGCCCTGGTGGGCGCCCAGGCGTCCTCCGAACGGGCGCGGGCGTTCCTCGACGCAGTGGAGCGACGCGCGGCGCGGGAGCCGTTGCAGCACATCACCGGCGTCGCCGCCTTCCGGCACCTGCAGTTGCGGGTGGGGCCCGGGGTGTTCGTCCCGCGCCCGGAGACCGAGACGGTCGCCCAGCTCGCGATCGACGCCCTCCTCGCGGTCCCCTCGCCCGCACCGGTCGCGATCGACCTCGGCACCGGCAGCGGTGCGATCGCGCTTGCGCTGGCGACGGAGGTGGCGCACGCCCGGGTGATCGCGGTGGAGAACTCCGCCCGCGCCTTCGTGTGGGCCCGGGAGAACGCGGCCGCCGTGGGGGTGTCGAACCTGCGGCTCGTGTTCGACGACCTCGCCCACTGCCTGCCCGACCTCGAGGGGGCTGCGGATGTGGTGGTGTCGAATCCGCCCTACATCCCCGACGACGCCGTGCCACGCGATCCGGAGGTGCGCCTGCACGACCCGGCCGCTGCGCTGTACGGCGGTCCGGATGGTCTCGACGTGGTCCGCGCACTGTCTCATCGCGCGCTGACGTTCCTGCGCCCGGGCGGCGCGCTCATCCTGGAGCACGGGGAGCAGCAGGGCCGCGCTCTCCGCACGCTCCTGGCCGCGGACGGCTGGCGCGACCCCGTCACCCACAAGGACCTCACCCGGCGCGACCGCGCCACCACCGCGACCCGCCCGTGACCCGCCCCGCCCCGACCCGCCTCGCCCCCTGACCCGCCTCGCCTCGCCCCCGACGCCCGCCCTTTGACCCGCCTCGCCCCGACGCCCGCCCCCTGACCCCCGACGGGCCGCCCCTCGTCCCAAGCCCCAAGCCCCAAGCCCTAAGCCCCGAGCCCCGAGCCCCGCGCGCTCAGGCACGAGCCCCGCACCTATCGAGAGGCCACGACACGCCGCAACGCCCCGCGCGGTAGCGGCGTGTTGTGGCCTCTCGGTGTCGGTGTCGGTGGGGTGGTGGTGGCTCAAGCGCGGCCGCGGAAGGCCCCTCGATCGACCCGCCCCGCACCCCACCCGAGCGCCGCCCCCTTCGAGCGGCCCCGACACGCCGCGACGCCCTGGGCGGTAGTGGCGTGTCGTGGCCTCTCGGTGGCGGGTGGCGGGTGGCGGGTGGCGGTGGCGGGTGGCGGGTGTCGGTCGGGTGGCGGGTGGCGGGTGGCGGTGGGCTCAGGCGCGGACGCGGGAGGCCGCGAACTCCTCGATCGCCGCACGGAGGGCGCCCGGGTCGCGGTACAGGTGCGCCGTGATGCCGAGGCCGGCGGCGGAGGCGATGTTCTCGGGCAGGTCGTCCGCGAAGAAGGTGTCCTCGGGGCGGGCGTCGTAGGAGCGCAGCATCGCCCGGTAGACCTCCGGATCGGGTTTGCGCGCGCCGTAGGAAGCGGACGCGCGCAGGTGCTCGCGGCCGAACAGCGGCACGAGCTCGGGCACCAGTTCCGAGAGCCGCTCGTGGATCAGCGGACCGTTGTTCGTGAGCACGCTGACCCGGCCCAGCTCGGAGGCCCGCGCAACGGCCGCGAGCGCGCCCGGCCGAGGAGTCATCGCGGAGCGCCGCGCGGCCAGCCAGTCCGCCACCCCGATCGAGCGTTCGAGCGCCGCGTTCGCCGCGGCGAGGTAGGCGGCGCCGTCCGGGTATCCGCCGGCCTCGGCGCGTCCCTCGCCCTCGAGGTTCCACCAGCGGCGGCGCAGCTCGCCGAGATCGTGGCCGGTCAGCTCGGTGAGGGCCGCCATCCGCTGCCGCCAGTCGTAGTCGAACAGGGTGTCGTCGAGGTCGAACACGAAGAGGAGTGACACGATCCGCCATTCTCCCGTAGCTAAACTGACCGCCGACATGGCGACCCTCTACGACTGCTCCGAGCCCGAGGAGCTGATGACCGGCATGCGCCTCGCGCGCCAGGCCATCCGACGCGGTCAGCTGGTGGTGTTGCCGACCGACACCGTCTACGGGGTGGCCGCCGACGCGTTCCGCCCGGATGCGGTGCAACGCCTGCTCGACGCGAAGGGCCGCGGCCGCGACGCGCCGCCTCCGGTGCTGGTACCCGGCACCGATCAGCTCGCCGCCCTCGCCGAGACGGTACCCGAGGAGGTCGACCGCCTGGTCGCGGAGTTCTGGCCGGGGGGCCTCACGATCGTCCTGCGGGCGCGATCGACGCTCACCTGGGACCTGGGGGAGACGCGGGGCACCGTCGCGGTGCGGATGCCCTCCGACCGGATCGCCCTCGAGCTGCTCGCCGAGACAGGACCGCTCGCCGTCTCGAGCGCCAACCTCACCGGCCAGCCCGCAGCCATGACGGCGGAGGAGGCGCACCGGATGCTCGGCTCCGCCATCGAGGTGTACCTGGACGGCGGACCCGCCGGCATCGCCTACGCCGCGCTCGGAGCGGCCGAGGGAACCGGGTCGACCATCGTCGACGCGACGGCACTGGAGGATCCGGACGGGAAGCTGCGCATCCTGCGCCACGGGGTGATCCCGGACGAGGAGATCGTGCGGATCGTCGGGGCCGAGCGGTGCGCATAGTCTTCTACGTCCTCGTCGTCGGCTCGACGGCGCTCGTGAGCTGGGTGTTCTCCACCCTCATCTGGCGGATGGGGATGAAGTACCGCTGGTACCCGAAGATCCGGGACCGCGACGTGCACTCGAGCCCGACCCCGCGTCTGGGCGGCATCGCGATGTTCGTGGGCGTCCTCGCGGCGTTCGTCGTCGCCAGCCGCCTGCCCGCCTTCAGCGTGATGTTCGCCGAGCCCGCGAAGATCTGGGGCATCCTCGGGGCCGCCGCGCTGATCGTCGCGCTCGGCGTCGCCGACGACCTCTGGGACCTGGACTGGTACACGAAGCTCGCCGGGCAGATCATCGCCGCGTTCATCCTCGCCTGGCCGGGCACGCAGCTGTTCACCCTCCCGGTGCCGGGCGGGGTGTTGTACAACTCCGGGTTCTTCTCGCTGGCGCTCACGGTCTTCGTCGTGGTGCTGGTGATGAACGCGGTCAACTTCATCGACGGCCTCGACGGGCTCGTCGCCGGGGTCGCCATCATCTCCAACGGCGTCTTCTTCATCTACAGCTACCTGATCTCGACCGGACCCGAGGCGCAGACGGACTACTTCAACCTCGGATCGTTCCTCGCGGCAGCGGTGATCGGGGTCTGCATCGGGTTCCTGCCGCTCAACTGGCCGCCGGCCAAGCTGTTCATGGGCGACTCGGGAGCCCTGCTCATCGGCCTGCTGACGGCGACCTCGACCATCGCGGTCACCGGGTCTCTGGATCCCTGCACGATCTCGACGGCGAGCTGTCCGGCACCCGGCGCGACGCCCGCCTCCGACATCCTCGGCGGGTCGGGAACCCTCCCCGCCTTCATCCCGATCCTGTTGCCCTTCGCGGTCCTGCTCGTGCCGCTGCTGGACTTAGGGCTCGCCGCACTGCGTCGTCTCGGCGCCGGCAAGTCGCCCTTCAGCGCAGATCGCAAGCATCTGCACCATCGACTCCTCGACATGGGGCATTCGCGCCTCGCCGCAACGCTGATCTTCTACGGATGGTCCGCGGTCGCCTCCGTCGGGCTGCTGATGTTCCTGTTCGTCGAGTGGTGGTGGGCGCTGGTCGCGCTTCTCGTCGGCTTCCTGATCTGCGCCGTGGTGACCCTGTCGCCGCTCAGCCGCCGGAAGGCGGTGGAGGCCGCGGTGCAGAGCCTGTCCGAAGACGAGGCCGTGCATGCCGGCGTGGCTCGCTACGACCCGCTGGACGCCGCCGCCGTCACGGACGAGCTCGATCGCGACGCCGTCGCGGTCGTGCGGGCCCGGGTCGATGAAGCGCGGGCGTCCGAGGGGCGGGATCGCGAGGAACGGCGGAGGAGCACAGGCGGATGAGCGAGACACGGGGCACGGGACGCCGAGGCGCAGGAACCCGGGGCGCGGCGAGCACGGGAGGCGCACGGCGGTGGATCAGCACCGCACCCGTGTTCCACACCGCCCTGCTCGGCGGGGGCATCGTCGCGGCGACCGTCGCGATCGTCGGCGGTGGGATCGGCGTGCTCGTCGACGGGCAGCGCGGGCTGCTCGGCGCACTGGTCGGCGCCGGCCTGGCAGGCGTGTTCCTCGGGATCACGGCGGCGAGCATGCTGTTCGCCGCCCGGGTCGCGCGGGGGGACCTCACGAGCCCCGTCTACTTCGGGATCGTCATCGCCGTCTGGTTCGTCAAGCTCGTGCTCTTCACCGTCGTCGCGGTGCTGCTGCGCGGCGCCAACGGGCTGAACCCCTACGTCTTCTTCTTCTGCGTGATCGCCGCGGTCATCGGCTCGCTGCTGGTGGATTGCGTCGCCGTCGCGCGTTCTCGAGTGCCCTACGTCAGCGACATCGAGCTCCCCGGCCCGGCCGGCCCGCTCGGCCGCCCCGCGGACGACCGGGGCGCCGATGGCGCATCGATTCCTTGATAGGGTTGAGACCGCTTCCCCCTTGATCGCCGCGTTCGAAGACGCCCCGATGCGGAGAACCTCCCCTGGTGCTTTCCTCTCTCATTTCCGTTCTCCCCACCGCCACCGATGGCACGGGAGACACTGGCGGTTTCCAGGGCCCGACCCTCAACGACTTCCAACCCCAGGCGCTGCTGTTCGTCGGGACCCCGTTCGAGCTGAACCGGCTGATGCTCATCCGCATCCTGGTCTTCGTCGTGATCGTCGTGATCTTCGCGATGGGCGTGCGCCGGATGCGGATCGTCCCCACCCGGGCCCAGGTCGTGTTCGAGGGGCTCACCGGTTTCGTTCGCCAGTCGATCGTCATCGACACTCTCGGTGAGAAGGACGGCCGTCGGTTCATGGGCATCCTGATGGGGATGTTCTTCCTCATCCTCGGGATGAACCTCACCAGCGTGATCCCGGGACTCCAACTCGCGGGCACGAGCGTCATCGGCCTGCCGTTGATCATGGCGCTGTTCGCGTGGGTGCTCTTCATCTACGCCGGGATCAAGCGGCACGGCATCCGCTTCTTCAAGAACCAGCTGATCCTGCCCGGGGTGCCGATCTTCCTCGTGCCGTTCCTGGCGCTGCTCGAGCTCCTGTCGACCTTCATCCTCCGGCCGGTCACCCTGACGCTGCGGCTTCTGATGAACATGGTCGCGGGGCACATGCTGCTCGTGCTGTGCTTCTCGGCGACCTCGTTCTTCTTCTTCACGGTTCTCGCGGAGGGCAACGCGCTCGGTCTGCTCGGGATCGGTTCGTTCGCCTTCGGCATCGTCTTCACGCTGCTGGACCTGTTCATCGCGGCCCTTCAGGCCTACGTCTTCACCATCCTGACCGCCATCTACATCCAGCTCTCCCTGGCGGATTCGCACTGATCCGGCTCACCCGCCGGATTCGTACCCCTCTCGAAAGGAAACATCTGTGAACATCACAGGTCAGCTCGCCCCGATCGCGTTCGGTCTCGCCGTCATCGGATCCGCCATCGGCGTCGGCATCGTGATCGGCAAGACGATCGAGTCGGTCGCCCGTCAGCCCGAGCTCCAGGGTCGCCTGCAGACGCTGATGTTCCTCGGCATCGCGCTGACGGAGGCGCTCTGCTTCATCGCGATCGCCGTCGCGTTCATCCCGTTCCCCCAGCCGTAACCCCTTCTCTCGACCCGTAAGGAGTCCGGATGCACAGCGCATTCGTCACCGCGGTGAAGACGGCCGAGGCACCGATCAATCCGCTTCTCCCGGCCACCGCCGACCTGGTCTGGGGCGGCATCATCTTCGCCGGCATCCTGGTCTTCTTCATCGGCTATAT
>JACRGJ010000070.1 GCA_016212425.1 Micrococcales bacterium
GCGGTGGCGCTGCGCTCGGCGGAGCTCGGGCCCGACGGCACCATCACGGCGTTCGCGGGGGCGGGGATCGTGGCCGACTCCGACCCGGACCGCGAGCTCGCCGAGACGAAGCTGAAGTTCCGCCCGGTGGTGGAGGCGTTCGGCTGAGACGCCGGTCGCGGGCCCGCGACCCCCGGAAACGCGGAGTGTCGCGCCGGTAGGATGGCCCATCGTGACGAGGGCCGACCTGAGCAAGCGCGCAACCGAGGTCGCGGGCATGTTCACCGGCGTCGCACGCGGCTACGACCGCACCAACGCGGTGCTCTCCGCCGGCAACGCGGCTCTCTGGCGCGTCGCGACGGTCCGTGCCGTGAAGCCCCTCGCCGGGGAGCGCATCCTCGACGTCGCGGCCGGCACCGGCACCTCCTCCGCGGCTCTCGCGAGGACCGGCGCGACGGTGGTCGCCGCCGACTTCTCGCCGGGCATGATCGCCGAGGGCCGACGACGGCATCCGGAGCTCGATTTCGTGGAGGCGGATGCCGAGGCGCTGCCCTTCGACGACGACTCCTTCGACGCGGTCGCGATCAGCTTCGGGCTGCGCAACATCGAGCATCCGCTGGTCGCGCTCGGCGAGTTCCACCGTGTGCTGAAGCCGGGGGGCCGGCTCGTGGTCTGCGAGTTCTCCACGCCCCCTGTGCTCCTGCTCCGCGTCGGCTACGGGCTGTACCTGCGCCGGGTGCTGCCCGTGGTCGCGCGCCTGATCAGCTCCAACCCCGCCGCGTACGCCTACCTGCGCGAATCGATCCAGTCCTGGCCGGACCAGGCCGCCCTGGCCGGCTGGTTGCGCGGCGCCGGATTCTCGCGCGTCGGCTGGCGCGATCTCACCTTCGGCGTCGTCGCCCTGCACCGCGGGCGCAAGCCCCTCGCGCGAAGCAGCCGGGCCGCCACCGCGCGCCGACGCGCCACCCGCCCGGCTGCCGCCGAGCGCACCGAGGCATCCGCTCCGAACACTCCGAGCACCGCGACCACGAGCTGAGAGCCGATGAGCACACCCCGCACCGCCGCCACGCTGGCACGTCGCAGCAGCCTGGGTGCCTCCCTCGGCCTCGGCGAGAAGCTGTTCGCCTCGACGGAGGAGAAGCAGTTCCTCGACGCCATCGACCGCGGGCTCGAGGAGGTCGAGTCGGGTCTGGTCGAGCAGATCGGCTTCTCGGATGCCCTGGCCGACGCCACCACCCGCTACCTGCTCGACGCGGGCGGCAAGCGCATCCGCCCCACCCTCGCGCTCGTCACCGCCCAGCTCGGCGCGGGGGCGACACCTGAGGTGATCGTCGCCGCGCAGGCGGTGGAGCTGACCCACCTCGCCTCGCTCTACCACGACGACGTCATGGACTCGGCTGACACCCGCCGCGGGGTGCCGAGCGCGCAGCGGGTCTGGGGCAACTCGGTCGCGATCCTCTCCGGCGACCTGCTGTTCGCCCGGGCCGCGCAGCTGGTCGCCGAGCTCGGCATCGAGACCGTGCGGCTGCAATCACGCACCTTCGAGCGGCTCTGCCTCGGGCAGCTGCACGAGACCACCGGGCCCGAGCCCGGCGAGGATGCGGTGGCGCACTACCTCCAGGTGCTCGCCGACAAGACCGGCTCGCTCATCGCCGCATCCGCCCGTTCGGGCGTCCTGCACTCGGGCGCGCCGCGCGAGTACGCCGACGCGGTGAGCCTCTTCGGCGAGCGGGTGGGGATCGCCTTCCAGTTGGCCGACGACGTGCTCGACCTCTCGTCGCGGCCCGATCAGACCGGCAAAGTGCCCGGCACCGACCTCCGGGCCGGGGTGCCGACGCTGCCGCTCATCCACCTGCGGCGTTCCGCCGTGACGGATGCCGGATCGGCCGCCCTCCTGGCCCGCCTCGAGCTCGCCGCCGCCGCATCGCCCGCCGAGCCGGGCGCGGACCCCGGTGCCGACGCCGAGCTCGCCGACGCGATCGCCGAGCTGCGCGAGCATCCGGTGACCGACCAGACCGTGGCGGAGGCGCGCCGATGGGCCGCGCTCGCCGTCGATGCGCTCGAGCCGCTGCCGCGCGGCCCCGTCCGCAAGGCGCTCAGTCGCTTCGCGGATGCGGTCGTCGAGCGTTCCAGCTGACCCTCCCCGCCGCCACGGCGGTCGCGCTTCGCCGCGCACACGAAAGGACACCGTGACCCCGAAGCTCCGTCTCGCCATCGTGGGCGCCGGCCCCGCCGGAACCTACGCCGCCGACATCCTGCTCAAGCACGAGCGCGCCTTCGACGTCTCGATCGACCTCTTCGATCACCTCCCCGCGCCGTACGGCCTGGTGCGCTACGGCGTCGCCCCTGACCACCCGCGGATCAAGGGCATCATCACCGCCCTGCGCGAGGTGCTCGACCGCGGCGACATCCGCATCTTCGGCAACGTCCGCTACGGCGTCGACATCACCCTCGACGACCTGAAGCGGCACTACCACGCGGTCGTCTTCGCGACCGGTGCGGTGCGGGATGCCGACCTCGACATCCCCGGCATCGACCTGCCCGGCAGCTACGGCGCCGCCGACTTCGTCAGCTGGTACGACGGGCATCCCGACTACCCGCGGGAGTGGTCGCTGGAGGCGGAGAGCGTCGCGGTGATCGGCAACGGCAACGTCGCCCTCGACGTGGCGCGGGTGCTCGTCAAGCACGTCGAGGACCTGCTGCCCACCGAGATCCCGCCGAACGTGGAGGAGGGTCTGCGCCGGTCGCCGGTCACCGACGTGCACGTCTTCGGACGCCGGGGTCCGATGCAGGTGAAGTTCACGCCGCTCGAGTTGCGCGAGCTGGGCGAGCTGCGGGACGTGGACATGATCCTGGCGGAGGAGGACTTCGACTACGACGAGGCCTCGAAGACGGCGATCGCCACCAACAAGCAGGTTCTCGTGATCGACAAGGTGCTCACGCAGTGGCGCCGCCGCGAGGCGGGCACCGCATCCCGTCGCCTGCATCTGCACTTCTACGCGAACCCGGTCGAGGTCGTCGCGGGCGAGGACGGCCGGGTCGCCGCGTTTCGGTACGAGCGCACCGAGCCGGATGCCGCGGGCGGCGTGCGCGGCACCGGCGAGCTCCGCGAGGTCCCGGTGCAGGCGGTGTACCGCGCGGTGGGCTATTTCGGCTCCGAGCTGCCGGGCATCCCGTTCGATGCGGTGCGCGGCGTCATCCCGAACCACGAGGGACAGGTGCTCGCCGACGACGGGTCCGTGCTCCCGGGCGTCTATGCCACCGGGTGGATCAAGCGCGGTCCGGTGGGGCTCATCGGGCACACGAAGTCGGACGCGATGGAGACCATCCAGCACCTGGTCAGGGACGAGGCGAACTGGTGGACCCCCGCGTCGCCGTCGGAGGCCTCGGTGGTGGAGTTGCTGGAGGCGCGCGGGGTGGAGTACACCGACCTGGCCGGGTGGCACCGGCTGGACGAGCACGAGCTCGCCCTCGGCGGAGCCGCCGGCCGCACCCGGATCAAGGTGGTGCCGCGCGACGACATGGTGGGGATCTCGCGAGGGGCGTGATCGCCGGGCGCCCACCGCGGGATCCGGCTCCGCCACGGGGGAGCCCGGACACCCCCGTGCGCTAGCCTCCGCGGCATGGATCGATCGCGCTTCTACGAACTCATCGACGAGGCCCGCGAGGGCACCGACGCGGCGGCGCCCTCGGCGGATGCGGAGGACCTGCGGGACGTGCTCGAGCGAGTCGACGACGACGAACTCGCGGGATTCGCCGCGGCCCTCGGCCGCGAACTCAGCCGCCTCGATGACTGGCGCGTCCGGGGTGCCGGGCACGTGGCGCTCGGGTCGCTCGGCGGGCTCGGCGGGCTCGGCGACGATGGGTTCCACTATTTCCGCCTGTGGATCATCGGCAAGGGTCAGGATGCGGTCGATCAGGCGATCGAGGATCCCGACGGCCTCGCGGAGTATCTGGGGGACGAGGGGGGATCGGACGGTGAACCTGCAGGGGAGGAGTTCGACGAGGACACCGTCCACGCGCGCTATCCGCGCCTGGCGGCGTGGGCAGCCGGCACCGACTGAACGCCGCGTGCGAGTCGGCGTCTCGCCCGACCTCTGTCGCAGGGCACGCCTAGCGTCGAGGGCATGAGCGACACGGCCAACGAAGAACCCGACACGAACGCGACTCTCGGCGACCGCGCCGACGCATCCGAGCCCGCCAGCAAGCCCGTCGACGAGTGGGTCACCGGCGACGAGCCGATGACCGCGGCGCAGACGAGCTACCTCGGCACCCTCGCGCGCGAGGCGGGCGAGGAGGTGCCCGCCGACCTGACCAAGGCGCAGGCCTCGGAGACCATCAACCGGCTGCAGGCCCAGTCGGGTCGCGGCGCGTCCTGACCCGACAACGGGGGCGCGCGACCGGAATGGGAGCGGCGTAGGGTCACCGCGTGAGCTGGCAGCTCGGACCGCATCCGGATGACGCACCGCGCCCTCCGGCGGAGGACGGACCGCCGCCGTATCGGCACCGGTCCGTGTCGTCGCAGCTCATCCGCCGGCCCCGCGCCGACACCCGGGAGATCGTGGTGCTCGAGCTGCTGCCGCTGTCCGCGCCGATCCTCGCCTACGCGGCGACCCAGGTGCTGGTGCCGTGGGGGACGCTGCTTGCGGCCGCGGCGATCGCCGCCACCGCGCTGGCCGGGCTCGTCGTCGCCGCGCGCGACGCCTCCGTGCTCCGGGCGCGCGGCTTCGGGGAGCCGGCCTCCGCGCTGCTGGCGCTGCTCAGCCCGATCCTCTACATCGCGGTGCGCGGATTGCGGTGCCGGGGCGTCGACCGGGATGCCCTCGGCCCCCTGCCCTGGGCGATCGGATCGACGGTGGTCGCGGCGCTGCTGTTCGCGGCGCTCGCCGGATTCGAGGGATCACTCGACCCCGGTCTCGGCGACCTCTCCCCGCTCGGCGGGCTGCAGCCCGGCGGCCTGCTCAGCGGCGTGCTCGGCGGCTGAGCCGCCGCATCCGTTCGCCCTGCATCACTGCAGCGCGGCGGTCAGGCGGGCCATGTTGTCGAGCATCTTGCGGATGAGCGGACGGTTCATCCACGTCTCGAGCGTCAGCTCCCGGCTGCTCTCCCGGTAGGAGTCCTCGAGTTCGCGTAATCGCCGCAGGAAGTCGCGGTCACGCACCATGATCGAGATCTCCGCGTCGAGGGTGAAGGAGCGCATGTCCATGTTGCTCGAGCCGATCACCGACACGTCGTCGTCGAAGCTCATGTGCTTGGCGTGCAGGATCGTGGGAGCCGCGTAGAGGAAGATCCGCACCCCCGCCTTTAACAGCACCTCGTAGTAGCTGCGCTGGGCGTGGAAGGCGAAGAACTGATCGCCGACCTCCGACACGAACAGCTGCACGTCGATCCCGGATTGCGCGGCGGTGGTGATGGCGTAGAGCATCGAATCGTCCGGCACGAAGTAGGGGCTGACGAGCACGATCCGTTGCCGCGCCGCGTAGACGAGCGCGTTGAAGAGCCGGAGGTTGTTCTCGCCGGGGAAGCCCGGACCGCTCGGCACGACCTGGCAGTCCATGCCGCCTTTGTTCCTCTGCTCGAGCGCCGATGGCACCTCCCGCTCGAGCAGCTCATCCGTCTCCGCGTACCAGTCCGTCACGAAGAGGGCGTCGATCCCGGCGACGATGGGGCCTTCGAAGCGGGCCATGTAGTCCTTCCAGTGCAGCCCGCGGCGGTGGTTCCGGCGGCGTTGGTAGCCGGTCTCGATCACGTTCTGCGAGCCGGTGAAGGCGATCCGGCCGTCGATCACGAGCAGCTTCCTGTGGTTGCGGAGGTCGGGGCGCTGGTACCGGCCACGCAGCGGCTGCACCGGCAGCATCAGGTGCCAGTCGGCGCCCATCCGGGTCAGACGCCGCGTGGTGCGCCGGAATCCGGGGTAGGGGACGTTGCCGAGGTGGTCGAGCAGCACGCGCACGGTGACCCCGCGCTGGATCGCCTCCTCGAGGGCGTCGAAGAAGTCGGCGGTCGACTCGTCGAGGGAGAGGATGTAGAACTCGCAGTGAATGAGCCGGGCTGCCGCGCGAACCGCGGCGGTCATCTCGGCGAGGGAGACGTCGTCGTCGGCCCACATCTCGGCGCGGTTGCCGCCGACCAGCGGCATCGCCCCGAGCGTGCGGTTCAGTTCGACGACCTGCCCGAACCACGGCGGCCACGTGTCGTCCCGGGTGACGAGGTCGATCCCCTCGGTGGTCTCGAGGATGTAGTCGCTGATCTCCCGCTGCTTCGGCCGCCGCTTCCGGGGCAGGCGGTGGCTGCCGAAGATCAGGAAAGCGAGCGACCCGAGGAAGGGGATGAAGAAGATCGCGAGCAGCCACGCCTTCGCGGTCTGCGGTCGGCGGTTGCGGGGGATGACCCGGAGCGCGGCGATCCGGAACGCGAGGCCGACGAGCAGGGCCACCGCGACGACGATGAGGATGATGATCGACACGAAGAGGTCGCCGCCGGTCACCACGGGAGTCTATTGACGGTGGATGCTCGCACGAGCCCGGGTGGTGCGAGCGGGCGGACTTGGGGCGGGCTGCGAGATCCGGCCGGGCGCGGTGACCCGCACTTTCGTCGGGCGATCGAGACGGCACCGCCCCGGTGGGGTCGGGGTCGCGGGATCCCCCGACGATCGTGCGGGGGACCGGCCCGGCGGGGTCAGCGGAAGTTGACGAACTGGAGGGCGACCGGCAGATCCTTGCCCTTGAGCAGCGCCATCGTGGCCTGCAGGTCGTCGCGCGACTTCGACTGCACGCGCAATTCGTCGCCCTGGATCTGGCTCTTCACGCTCTTCGGCGCCTCGTCGCGGATGATCTTCGAGATGGTCTTCGCGTCCTCGGAGGCGATCCCGTTCTTCAGGCTCACCTCGATGCGGTACTCCTTGCCGCTGGGGAAGGATTCGCCCGTCTCGAGCGAGCGGACGCCGATCCCGCGCTTGATGAACTTCTGCTCGACCACCTCGAGCACCGCCTTGACCCGCTCCTCGGCGCTGGCCTTCAGCACGAGCTTCTCGGTGCCCGACCACTCCACCGACGCGCCGACACCCTTGAAGTCGTAGCGCTGCGCGATCTCCTTCTGCGCCTGGTTCACCGCGTTCTGCGCCTCCATGGGGTCGACTTTGCTCACGATGTCGAAGGAGGAATCCGCCATGCCCGCCAGGGTACCCGGGCGGACAGGGCGGATGCGGTGGGGGGCGGAGCGCTCGCGGCGGAGTATGGCGAGGCGGATGGGAAACCCGACAACAGCTGTTGTCGTCGAGAGCTCAGGGGATCTCCGCTGTCTCGGGAGATTCCGGCTGCACCCGCGCGTTACCGGGCCGGGCGCGCAGGTCGGGCGTCCCAGGGTCGAGAGGCGGATGCGCGGGGTCGAGAGGTGGATGCGCGGGTCCAGTGGGAGGAGCGGATCCCTGTATCCTTGTGCAGCGCCTCCGGCCGGTGTTCATCCTGGCCGGGAGTGCATGGCGAGTTACCCAAGTGGCCAAAGGGATCTGACTGTAAATCAGCCGGCGTAGCCTTCGGGGGTTCGAATCCCTCACTCGCCACCCGAGGATGGCGCCCTGCGCTCACGGACTCCCCAAGCGGCGGGGATCGCGCAGAGCGCCGCCCCAGTGGCAGGGCAGGTGTCCAGACGATCCCGGCAACCGGGGCACTGCGGGGCAGGTCGTGACGCTCCAGGGACGACACGGGGCTCGTACCCCACCGTGCCGGGCCCACCGACGCTGTCGCCGGCCGCGGCGCCGTCACAGGACTGCGGCATCCCTCGCGCACGCCGGGGAGCGTCGTTGCGGATGGCGCGGGCGTGTTCCGCCGAGCGCTCCGACGGGACTCACGGGCTGACGCCCCGGATCCGCATGCGCCCGAGCGTTAGCGTGTGCTCGTGAGTGCTCGATCGGCGCGGGGCGCCCCGGCGGGCGGTGAGCGGGTGCTCGTGCTCTCGGCCGGTGTCGGCTCGGGCCACAACAGCGCGGCGTCGGCGGTGCGGGAGGCGTGCGAGGCGCGGGGCGACATCGACCAGGTGCAGGTGCTCGACGTGCTCGACGTCAGCAGCGTGCTCTACCGCGATCTGCTCGGCAAGGGCTACTTCGTGCTCGCCGAGGGCGCCCCGTGGCTAGTGGAGTGGGGGTACGACTTCAGCGATCAGCCGTTCCGCCGCCGCGGACTGATCGACCCGTGGACCACCGCGAACTCGTTCCCCACGATCAGCGCGATCAAGCGCTTCCGCCCCACCGTCATCGTGTGCACCCACTTCCTGCCTGCCCAGCTGGTGTCGTCGCTGCTCCTGCGGGGGGTGATCGATGCGCGGACGGCCGTGGTCACGACCGACTACGACTTCCAGGGGTTGTGGCTCACCAGCGCGTTCCACGCCTTCTTCGTGGCCCGAGAGGAGGGCCGGATGCAGCTCACGGCGCTCGGGCTGCCGCGGGACCGGGTCGCGGCCACCGGGATCCCCATCGCCCCTCAGCCCGCGCGGCCGGTGAACGAGCAGGACCGGCCGAGCCGCGGAGCGGATCCCGCGCTCGTGATCTCGGCGGGAGCATCCGGCGGCGACTACGCCGTCGCGGTGGTGCGCCAGACGATGCACATCCGCTCCCCCTTCCGGGCGACGGTGGTCTGCGGGCGGAACGAGGCGCTGAGGCAGCAGATCGAGCGGCTCGTCGCCCCGATGGCCGATCGGTACGAGGTGCTGGGCTACACCTCGGAGATGCCGCGACTGCTGGCCGAGGCCGACCTGTTCATCGGCAAACCGGGCGGCCTGACCGCCTCGGAGTGCATGGCCGCCGGCGTGCCCATGGTGCTCGTGAACCCCATCCCCGGCCAGGAGGATCGCAACGGCGACTACCTGATGGAGCAGGGCGCCGCCATCCGATGCAACACCCCCTCGACCATCGGCTGGAAGATCGATCAGGTGCTGCGGGAGCCGGGCCGGCTGGAGCGGATGCGGGAATCGGCGCGTCGGATCGGTCGACCGGATGCCGCCTCCGACGTCGTGCGGAGGCTGCTCGACGCACCGCGGCGGCCCCTGGTCGTGACCCGCGCGGCTCAGAGGTCGGTCTTCGCCGCGAGCGCGCGACGGCTGATGGCGACCGAGCTGAGCGGATCGGCATCCGTGGTGTACCTCGTCGAGCGGGCCACCGGCGCGACCGTGGGGCTGCTGCGGGCGGCGGAGCTCGTCGATCTCCAGCGCCGGTATTCGGATGCGGACGGCACCCTGGTGCTGCGCCGTCCCGATCCGAGGGTGCCGTTCCGGTGGGAAGCGAGGCGCCTGATGCGCAGCGTGGTTGGGCGCGACGAGTCGGTGGCCGTCGACGCCGTGCCGCTGGCGGCGGCCGTTCAGGACTCCTGAGACTCCTCCGCCGAGGTGGCCGTGCGCAGCGGTCGGGCGTCGCTCCAGTCGGTCGGGCTGTGCGCAGCGGCGATGACGGCCCACTCCCCTCCGCGCCGCGACCAGGTGGCCGTGACGGGGTCGCGCTGCAGCGTCGGGCCCGGGTCGAGGGCGACCCGGACGACCGTCCCGGCGCCCGCCGGGAGCCGCACCCGCTGGAATCCGAGCAGCTGCGCCACCGGTCGATCGACCGCGAGATCGGCCACGTACACCTGCACCACCGTCGATCCCTCCCGCTCGCCGGTGTTGCGGACCCGCACCGTGGCGGTCCCGCCGGCGTCGTCGAGCGAATGGTCGAGGAGGCGGTGCTCGAACCGCGTGTAGCCGAGGCCGAAGCCGAAGGGGAACGCGGCGGGGTGACCCGCGGCATCCAGACGTCGCTGACCCCACGCGTCGTCGTAGACCACGGACTTCGCTTCGACGTCGAACGGGGGCAGGTGCCTCACGTCGGTGGGGAGGGTGAACGGCAGTCGGCCCCCCGGTTCGGCGGCGCCCGTGAGCACGCCGGCGAGGGCCCGGCCGCCCTCCATGCCGCCGTACCAGGCGAGCACCAGGGCGGGCACGCTCGCCCGCCACGCCTCGGTGAGGATGGCGCTGCCGCCGACGAGCACGACCACGGTGCGGGGGTTCGCCGCGACCACCGCGCGGACCAGCGCCACGTCGGAGGGACGCAGGTCGAGGGAGCGACGGTCTCCGCCCCGCACGAACCGTGACGCCAGATGCGCGAGGGCGACGAGCGGAGCCCGCAGCGGTCCCGAGCGGAACGCCCGGCCCAGCACGCCCACCTCGACCCCGCCCGTGACGACCGACTCCCCCTCGTCGTGCTGGTCCAGGCCGACGACCACGATCGCCACCTCGGCCTCCGCGGCGGCGGCGGCCGCGGCCCCGGCGCTGGCGTCCCGCGGGGTGCGGATCCGGGTCGCCGGCAGCGCCTCCCGCAGCCCTTCCAGCGGCGAGACGGTGGAGGGCGGCCGCACGCGGGAGGAGCCGTGGTCGCCGAGGTTCGGCGTGACGGCCAGGCGGCCGACGACCGCGAGCTCGCGGAGCCCCGGGTCCAGCGGCAGGAGCGGGGCGCCGTCGACGGCGGTGTTCTTCAGCAGCACCATCGACTCGGCTGCGACCTCGCGCGCGAGGCTGCGGTGCGTGGGCGAGGCGATGACCTCCGGTCCGGGGTGTTGGGGATCGCGGGTCGCGGCGTGCAGCAGGGTCGTGCGCAGGATGCGGCGGGCCGACCGCTGGACGGTGGCCCGGGTGAGCGCGCCCGAGCGCAGCGCCGCGGGCAGCGCCCGGGCGCGCAGGAGGCGCAGCGGCATCTCGATGTCCATGCCGGCCTCGAGGCTCGCGACCGCGTGGTGGGTGCCGAAGACCCAGTCGCTGGTCACGAAGCCGCGGAACCCCCACTCGTCGCGCAGCACGTCCGTGAGCAGCGGGCGGTTCACATCCATGTACTCGCCGCGCACGCTGTTGTAGGCGGTCATCACCGAGTCGACCCCGGCATCCACCACGGCTCTGAAGTGCGGCAGGTACACCTCGTGCAGCGCGTGCTCATCGACCTGCACGTCCACCTCGAAGCGCTCGTTCTCGATCGAGTTCAGCGCGAAGTGCTTCACGCAGGCCATGACGTTCTCGCGCAGCCCGCGGGTCATCGCCGATCCCATGCGACCGGTGAGCACGGGATCCTCCCCGTAGCACTCCTGCGCACGCCCCCACGCGGGATGCCGCAGCAGGTTCACGCACACCGAGGCGGAGTAGTTCGCATCGCGCGCGCGGGTCTCGAGCCCGATGGCCCGCCCGACCCGCTCCTCGAGCGACGGATCCCAGGTCGCCGCGCGCGCCATCGACACCGGGAACGCGGTCGAGGCGCCGATGACGACCCCGCGGGCGCCGTCGCTGAACCGGATGCCGGGGATGCCGAGTCGCGGAACGGCACCGGCCACGAACGGCCGCCGGCCCAGCAGCACCGGGATGAGAGGCAGCAGCCGCCGCGGCGAGTCCCCGTCGAGCAGCCCCAGGAGCTCGCGGTCGGTCAATCGCGCGATCAGCTCGTCGGCCGCGGTGTCGGGATCCGCCATCCCGGCGCGAACGGATTCGACGGCAGCGTCGAACGCCGAGCGCCCGTCGACACGCGACCTGCCCCGGCGTCGTTCGATCCGGCTCGCGGCGTCCGTCCCCACACTCCGATTCTCGCGGAGCGACCGCCCAGGTGCCGACGGAGCACCCCCTTCGGCCGACCGTGCCCGATCGAGCAACCGCATAGCTCAGCCGACCCCGTGTCCCACTCCGAGCTGGCGGGAGAGCTCCTCGGCCGCCACCGCAACGTACCGACCCAGGCCGTCGAGGCGCTCGCCGATGCGCGCCTTGGGTGCGCTCACGTTGATCGCGGCGATGATGCGGCCGGTGAGGTCGCGAACCGGCGCCGAGGCGCCGACGACGCCCAGTTCCAATTCCTCGTCGAGGGTCGCGTAGCCACGCGAGCGGATGCGGGCCAGCTCGTCGAGCAAGGACTCGAAGTCCGTGACGACCGCCTTGTCCTCGGGAGGCGTCCGCAGCACCGCGAAACCGGTTCGCGCCATCACCGGGTCCGTCGGTCCGACGATCGCGACGTCGCGTCCGTGCTCGTCGTACCAGCGGGACAGGGATGCCCGGTCCCAGTCGCTGAGGAGCACGCGACCCGAGGGCGTGCGCCACGCAGCGGTCGTCACGCCCTCCCATCCGGTCGTGCGGAACTCGTGCGGACTCAGCTCGCTCATGACCGTGAGCACATTGCCGCCGCGGAGGACGCAGAGGTGGGTCGTCTCCCGGGTCGACAGCGCGAGTCGGCGCAGGTGGGAGCGCGACGCGGAAACCAATCGACTTTCGGAAGTGCGGGCCGCCAGCGCGTAGAGGCGGGCCCCCAGTCGGTAGCCGAGCGTGACCTCGTCCCGCACGAGTAGCCCCGCGTCGGCGAGGGTGGCCAGCGAGCGCGACACCACGGCCTTGTCGCGACCCGTGAGCTGCGCCACCTGGATGACGCCGAGTCCTTCGTTCTGGGTCGCCTCGGGCCCGCCGAGGACCTCCAGGATCTCGATGTCTCTGGCCAGACCGGAGGAATTCCGCCGGGGAGCAGTACTGATCATCTACAGAATCGTACGAGGGAGAGTTGCCATATGCGCAACTGCCATTGGCAGAGTGTCATCCGTGCGCCCTAGTGTTCCGACGAACCCGCTCGATGAAGAGAAAGGGGATGGTTCATGGACACCGGATTCAGCTTCGATCGGCTTCGGGTGTTCCTGAACGACCGGTGGAGCGATATCGCCGATCTGACGCTTCAGCACCTTGCCGTCGTCGCGATCTCCCTCGCCATCGCCCTCCTGGTCGGGGTGGGGATCGGCGTACTCGTCTGGAATCGCCCGGTCTCCCGCGCCGTCGCCATCACCGCAGCCGGGATCGCCATCACCATCCCCTCGCTCGCGCTGCTGGCGCTGCTGTCCCCGGTGCTCGGCCTCGGCTGGGGGCCGACGGTGGTTGCACTGGTCTTCTATTCCCTGCTGCCGATCATCCGCAACACCGTGGTCGGCCTCCGGGAGGTGCCCGGCGACGTTCTGGAGTCGGCGCGAGGAATGGGGATGAGCCGCGGCAGGGTCCTGCTCACCACCCAGTTGCCGATCGCGTGGCCGGTCATCCTCACCGGCGTGCGGGTCGCCGCCCAGCTCACCATCGGGATCGCCGCCATCGCCGCCTACGTGGCCGGTCCCGGCCTGGGCCAGTACATCTTCACGGGGCTGTCGTCGATCGGCTCCGTCAACGCCCTCAACTACGCGCTCACCGGAACGGTGCTGATCGTCGTCCTCGCGTTGTTGATGGACGGGGCGTTCATCCTCATCACTCGCTATTCCACCTCGAGGGGACTCCGTGCCTGAACTGAGCAACACCGGCATCATCACCGCGATCGCACAGCAGTCCGCGGGGGTCAGCATCGAACTCGACGCGGTCACGAAGGTCTACCCCGGGCAGCCGGCCGCGGCCGTGGAGAACTTCAGCATGAGCATCCGGCCGGGAGAGCTGGTGGTCTTCGTCGGGCCGAGCGGATGCGGCAAGACCACCACCATGAAGATGGTCAATCGGATCATCGAGCCCTCTTCCGGCAGCATTCGCATCGACGGGAAGGATGTGCTCTCACTGGATCCGAACGCGCTGCGCCGCCACATCGGATATGTGATCCAGCAGATCGGCCTGTTCCCCCATCGCACCATCGCCGACAACATCGGAACGGTGCCGCGGATGCTCGGCTGGTCCAAGGCCAGAATCGCCGAACGGGTCGATGAGCTGTTGCGCACCGTCGAGCTCGACCCGGCGGTGTTCGCCAGGCGGTACCCCAAGCAACTCTCCGGCGGTCAGCAGCAGCGCGCCGGAGTCGCCCGGGCGCTCGCCGCGAATCCCCCGGTGATGCTGATGGACGAGCCGTTCGGTGCCACCGACCCCATCACCCGGGAGAAGCTGCAGGCGGAGTTCCTGCGCCTGCAGGCTGAACTGGGCAAGACGATCATCTTCGTCACGCACGACTTCGAGGAGGCCATCCGCCTGGGCGACCGCATTGCGGTCATGGGCGAGCGGAGCCGCATCGAGCAGTTCGACACTCCCGGGAACATCCTGGCCGCGCCCGCCAGCGACTACGTCGCCTCGTTCATCGGCCAGGGGGCGGCGATCAAGCGGCTCTCGCTCATCCCGCTGGAGACGATCCGGTTGGCTCCCGCCCTCGAGGGCGCCCCCGGTATCCCGGCCAGCGGGACCGTTCGGGACGCGCTCGACCTCATCGTGCTGACCGGCCGTACCTACATCAACGTGCTGGATGCGGATGGGCGACCCATGGGCGCCCTCGACCACGCGGCCATCTCGGCCACGCTCGGAACGACGGTGCCGCTCGGGGGCACGGCAGGGGCGCGGGGATGAGCACTCTGGCCGGGATCGAGGTGGGCGCCGGCCCCCGCGCATCGGCTCGCGGCCGGGCCGCCGTCATCGCGCGCCAGGTGGCGGCCCCCGTGCTCGTCGCCATCGCCCTGATCGCGACCTATCTGTGGGTCTCCGCGTCGCCGCTGGACTCGATCGAGCAGCGGACCCTGAACCCCGGGTACATCCTCGCCCGCGTCCGGGAGCACCTCGTGCTCACGGTGGTGGCGTCGGCGTTGGTGGCCATTCTCGCGATCCCCGCCGGGATCCTCGTGCAGGGCGTGCGCTCGCGCGTTGTCCGCGCCGTCGTGCTCGCCCTGGGCAACATCGGCCAGGCCACCCCCGCCATCGGCGTCGTCATCCTTCTGGCCATCGTCTGGCAGACCGGCTTCACCACCGCCCTCGTGGCCCTGGTTGCCTACTCCTTCCTCCCCGTGCTGCGGAACACCATGATCGGGCTCGAGCAGGTGAGCGCCGGTGCCCGGGAGGCCGCCCGGGGAATGGGGATGTCTCCGACTCAGGTGCTGCGCCGTATCGAGCTGCCGCTGGCCTCGCCGACCATCCTGGCCGGCCTGCGGACGTCTCTGGTCTTCTGCGTCGGCGTCGCGACCGTGGCCACCTTCATCAACGCGGGCGGCCTCGGGGACATGATCGTGAACGGGTTGAAACTCCAGCGCTTCCCCGTGCTCCTCGCCGGCGCCGTCCTGGTCGGCGCCATCGCCGTCCTCATCGACTGGCTCGCGGCCATCGTCGAAGACATCGTCCGGCCCCGCGGCCTCTGACCGGCACCATCCCCCACCCACCCACCCGGCGCGGTTTGTCGTTGCACCACGCGGATCGCAGGACACGAAAGAAGGACCACCATGTTCACCACGAGGCATCTGTCCCTCGTCGCGGTCACCGCGGCCACAGCACTGCTCATTGCCGGCTGCTCCGCCAGCGGAGGCGGATCCCCCGCCTCCAGCGGCGGGAAGGAGCTGAAGGGCCTGACCGGGCAGATCGGCTCCAAGGACTTCTCGGAGCAGTACATCCTCGCTTACCTCACCACCGACCTGCTCAACGCCGCGGGGGCGAACCTGACCGCGAACACCAAGCTCGTCGGATCGGCCAACGTCCGGAAGGCGCTGGAGAACAAGCAGTTCCTGGGTTACTGGGAGTACACCGGCACCGCCTGGATCACCTATCAGGGCAACACCGCGCCGATCACCGACCCGCAGAAGCAGTTCGACGCGGTGGAGAAGGCCGATGCGGCATCCGGCATCTCCTGGCTGGCTCCGGCGCCGCTGAACAACACCTACGCCTTCGCGGTCCGCTCCTCGGCGGCCAAGAAGCTCGGAGTGAAGAGCCTCAGCGACGTGGCCAAGCTGCCGGCGAAGGATCAGACCTTCTGCATCGAGAGCGAGTTCTCCACCCGCGACGACGGCTGGCCGGGCCTCAAGAAGGCCTATGGCATCGACATCCCCGACTCGAACGTCAAGCTGCTGGACACCGGACTGATTTACACCGCTACCCAGAAGGGCACCGACTGCAACTTCGGCGAGGTGTTCGCGACCGACGGCCGGATCAAGGCGCTCGACCTCACCGTGATGCAGGACGACAAGAAGTTCTTCCCGGTCTACCAGGGAGCGTTCACCGTGCAGTCCTCCGTGCTGAAGAAGTACCCCGCCATCTCGAAGGTGCTCGCCAAGCTCTCGCCGCTGCTGACCACGGAGCAGATGCAGAAGCTGAACGCCGAGGTCGACGTGAACGGACGTGAGCCGGCCAAGGTGGCGGAGGAGTTCCTGAAGAGCAAGGGGCTCATCTGATGGCGGATGCCGGACTCCGGATCGGGGAGAGCTTCGTCGGCGAGGGGGTGAACGCCGCGCACATCAATATCGTCCTCGGCGCCCGCTCCGGCCCAGCGGGAGCCGCCTGGGCGACAGCTCTGGCGACGCCCAGCGCCGGGCACGTTCCCTTCGTGGCGGTACTGAAGCCGTCACTGCCGGTGAAGCCGCTCACGCTGTTCGTCACCAAATCGGCCCCCGCCGACGAAGGGCACGGAATCTTGATCTGGGGTCCGGCGCAGGCCGGGGTGGCCGGGGGGGTCGCGGACGCGGTCGCCGCCGGCGACATCTCTCACGAGGAGGCCGACGCGGCCGTGATCATCGCGGCGGTGTGGGTGAACCCCGGTGCCGACGACGCCGACGCGGTGTACCGCAACAATCGCACCGCGATGGCGACCGCTCTGCACAACGGGATCGTCGGCGAGCCGTCGGTCGCCGGCACGCTGGCGGCGCGGGATCGACCAGGCAATCCGTTCTATACCGCTCCCCATGCGGGCTGATCCCGCCAACCCCGGACCCGTGCTGACGAAAGAACCACGATGACATCAGAGCAGAAGCCCACGGTCGGCTTCATCGGGCTCGGCAGCATGGGGACCGGGATGACCCGCAACCTGCAGGAGTCCGGCTTCCCGCTGGTCGTGCATGATCTGCGGCGAGAGTCGGCCGACGCGCTGGTCGGCGGCGGAGCGCGCTGGGCGGATTCCGCCGCCGAGACCGCCGCCGAGAGCGACCTGGTGATCACCATGCTGCCGACTCCGCGAATCGTGGCGGATGCGGTCTCCGGCCCCGGCGGGATCCTCGAGGGTATCCGGGACGGCGGCACCTGGATCGACATGTCGACGTCTGTGCCCGAGGTCGCCGATGCGGTGCGGGAGGCCACCCGGCACCGCGCACTGCGTATTCTCGACGCCCCCGTCAGCGGGATGTCGGCCGGAGCGGCCACCGGCACGTTGCAGATCTTCGTCGGAGGCGACGCCGCCGACGCGGCGCGGGTCAGACCGGTGCTGGAGGCGATGGGCGACCCCGACCGCATCCTGCACGTCGGCGGCCACGGCGCCGGATATGCCGTGAAGCTCATGATCAACCAGCTCTGGTTCTCGCACCTCGTCGCCACCGCCGAGGTGCTCTCGGTGGGGGTGGCCGCCGGGGTCGATCTCGGCGTTCTGCGGGACGCGCTGGTCGCCAGTCCCGCGAACAGCCACCTGGTGGAGCACGACGTGCTCTCCATCCTTCACCGCGGGGACTACGACGAGGGGTTTGCGATGGCGCTGGCGTGCAAGGACCTGGGGCTCTCCATCGACCTCGCCCGATCGACGGGCATCTCCGTGGAGCTTTCGGGACTGGTCGAGCAGGTCTTCCGTCGGGCGCGCAACGCCTACGGCGACCGCGCCGGGGAGATGAGCCCGTTCCGGCTCTATGAGGATCTGGTAGGGGCTCCCCTCCGGATCCCGGCCCCGGCACCCGCCGGCACCCCCGGGGTGGTGGCATGAGCGACCCGACCGTGGTCACCGGGGCGGACGAGCGCGCCCTCCTCGCACGCATCCCCACCGCCCTGTATCTCGACGGGGCGTGGAGGTCCGCGAGCTCGGGCCGGACGTTCACCGTGACGGACCCCGCCACGGGGCTCCCGCTCGCCGAGGTAGCCGACGCGACTCCCGCGGACGGGGAGGCTGCTCTCGCCGCCGCACACCGGGCACAGCGGGAATGGGGGTCGACGGCGCCGCGGGAGCGGGCTGAGATCCTCCGACGGGCGTTCGAGACGGTGAGGGCACGGACCGAGGACTTCGCGCTCGCCATGACCCTCGAGATGGGCAAGCCGCTCGCGGAGTCCCGCGGCGAGGTCGCCTACGGCGCCGAGTTCCTCCGCTGGTTCTCCGAACAGGCTCCTCGCATCGCCGGGCGCTACTCGACCGCTCCCGACGGCGGCAGTCGCCTGCTGGTCCTCAAGCGCCCGGCGGGGCCCTGCCTCCTGATCACCCCCTGGAACTTCCCCCTCGCCATGGCCACCCGCAAGATCGCCCCGGCGATCGCCGCCGGATGCACGATGGTGCTGAAGCCGGCGGCACTGACCCCGCTCACGGCCCTGCTGCTCACGCAGGTGCTCGAGGAAGCCGGCCTTCCGCCAGGCGTCCTCAACGTGATTCCCACCACCAGCGCAGGCCGCGTCACCGGACCGCTCATCCGCGACCCCCGGCTGCGCAAGCTCTCCTTCACCGGATCGACCGAGGTCGGGCGGAGGCTTATCGCCGATTCCGCGGATCAGGTGCTGCGGGTGTCGATGGAGCTGGGCGGCAATGCGCCGTTCCTGGTGTTCGAGGACGCGGACATCCCCGCCGCCGTCTCGGGCGCCATCCTGGCCAAGATGCGCAATGGGGGAGAAGCGTGCGTGGCCGCCAATCGATTCCTCGTTCACGAGTCGATCGCCGAGGAGTTCACCGCCGGGTTCCTCCAGCGGATGCGCGCCTTCACCCCGTTGCGCGGCACCGATCCCCGCTCGACGGTGGGTCCGCTGGTCGATGAGGGCACCCGGGAGAAGGTCTCCTCGCTGGTCGAGGGAGCCGTCGCCGAGGGGGCCACCGTCGCGCTCGGGGGCCGGAGCATCGCCGGGCCCGGGTACTTCTATCAGCCCACGGTCCTGACCGATGTTCCGCCTGGCGCCCGCATCCTGGACGAGGAGATCTTCGGCCCGGTGGCGCCGATCACCACCTTCTCCACCGAATCGGAGGCCCTCGCCCTCGCCAACGGCACTCCGTTCGGGCTGGTGGCCTTCGCCTACACGACGGATCTCCGCCGGGCGCTCCGGCTCGGGGAGGAGCTGGAGACCGGCATGCTCGGCATCAATACCGGTGTGGTGTCCAATCCCGCCGCGCCGTTCGGGGGCGTGAAGCAGTCCGGGCTGGGCCGGGAGGGCGGGCTGGAGGGCATCGAGGAATATCTCGAGACCCGGTACGTCGGCATCGCCGATCCCTTCCCCGCGCCGGAGGATCGCTGACCGTGCAGATCACTGACTTCTCACCCCGGAGCTTCTCCCTCGAGGGCAAGCGCGCGGTCGTGACCGGCGGGAATTCCGGGCTCGGAAGGGCGTTCACGGTGGGGCTGGCTGCTGCCGGCGCCGACGTGCTGGTGCCCAGCCTCACCGAGGACGACGGCACGACGGAGCGGCTGGTGGTCGAGCGCGGGTGTCGCTACGAATACCTCCCCGCGGACATCACCGGCCCGGGGGTGGCCGAACAGGTAGTCGGCGCGTGCATCGACCGTCTCGGCGGGATCGACATCCTCATCAACTCCGCGGGGGTGTGCCTGCTCGACGACGTCGTCGCATTCGATCGCGACAAATGGGATCCGATGGTGTCCATCAACTTGACCGCGGCATTCGACATGGCTCACCACGCCGCAAAGGCGATGGTGCAGCAGCGTGCCGGGAAGATCGTCAACATCGCCTCCCTGTTCTCCTTCCTGGGCGGCCGGGAGTCCCCCGCGTACGCTGCGACGAAGGCCGGCCTCGTCGGACTGACCAAGGCGTACGCCGATGAGCTGGGCGTGCACGGGATCCAGGTCAACGCCCTCGCTCCCGGGTACTTCGCGACCGCGCTCACGGAACGCACCCGGGCCGATCCGGACACCAACCGACGCATAGGCGAGCACATTCCGGCTGGGCGCTGGGGGGACCCGGGGGACCTGATGGGTGCGGTCGTCTTCCTCTGCAGCAGGGCATCCGACTACATCACCGGCCACACCCTCGTGGTCGACGGCGGCTACCTCGTGCGCTGAGCGTCGCCAGATCCGCAATCCCGTTTCACTACCAGGAGCATCTTGTGACCGAATCCCGTTCCTCCCTGAGCCGTACGCAGATCGTCTCGGCGGTGAGCGCCCTGCTCGGGCCCGACGCGGTCGAGTACGACGAGGCGGCGCTGCGGGAGGCCAGCGTCGATCGGTTCAAGAAGTACTCGGCTGCGCATGGCATCTACGACGGACCCTTCCCCGCGGTCATCGTCTACCCGCGCAGTACAGAGGAGGTCGCCGCGGTGCTGCGCCTGGCGGATGAGAATCTCATCGCCGTCGTCCCACGCACCGGTCGCACGGCGACCGAGGGGGGGCTGGAGACCGTCGTCGCCGATTCCATCGTGCTCGACGGGTCGCGGATGAACGCGATCCTCGCCATCGATCCGGCGGACCTGATGGCCACCGTGCAATGCGGGGTTCCGCTGCGCGTGCTCGAGAATGAGGTGCGCGCCCGCGGCTTGACCACCGGGCACTCCCCGCAATCGCAGCCGCTGGCTCAGTACGGCGGACTGACCGCCACCCGATCGATCGGACAGTTCTCGACGCTCTACGGCGGGATCGAGGACATGGTAGTCGGGCTAGAGGCGGTCTTCCCCGACGGCACGATCAGCAGGATCAAGAACGTTCCGCGACGAGCCGCCGGCCCGGACATCCGGCATGTCGTGATCGGTAGCGAGGGCGCACTGTGCGTGATCACCGAGGTCACGATCAAGCTGTTCCGCTACCAGCCGGAGAACAACCGATTCTTCGGCTTCCTCGTCGACGAGTTCGGCGACGGTGTGGATGCGCTGCGCCCGCTGATCACCGCCGGCTACCGTCCCTCCATCTGCCGGGTCTACTCACCCGAAGACGCACGGCAGCATTTCGCCCACTTCGCCGACGGCAGGAGCGTCGTCGTGCTCATGGCGGAGGGACCCGATCGGATCGCCGAGGCGACCGCGGAGGCGATCGAGGAGGCCTTCGCCGCACCCATCCACACCCCGGTCGATCCGGCGCTGATCGAAGCCTGGTTCCATCGCCTCAACTGGGACCAGAAGGCCATCGACGACGAGAAGGCGGCCATGCTCGTCGAGCAGCATCTGGGTTACACCACCGAGGTCTCGGTCGACTGGTCGCGGGTCGACGAGCTCTATCGATCGGTGATGTCCCGGGTGCGCATCGGCTTCCCGCGCGCCGACGACCTGACGATGCTCGGCGCCCACTCCTCGCACAGCTACCAGACCGGCACCAATCTGTACTTCGTGTACGACTACCGCATCCGCTGCGACCCGCGGGACGAGATCACCGAGTACCACGAGCCGATCAACGCCATCATCGTCGAGGAGGCGCTGCGACTGGGCGGCTCGATGGTGCACCACCACGGGATCGGGAAATACCGGACGAGGTGGACCGCTGAGGAGCACGGCAGCGCGTATCCGATCCTGCAGCACCTCAAGCAGGCCTTCGACCCGAACGGCGTGATGAACCCGGGCACCATCTTCCCCCTGGCCCGCTGAGGCATGGCGGTGCGCGGCCGGTACGTCCTGGCGATCGACAACGGGTCGCAGAGTACGAAGGTCTCCCTCATCGACGTGGATGGCGTCGTGCATGCCCGCGCCCGGGTGGGTCTGCGCCCTTACGCGACCTCGAGCGAGGGCCGGGTCGTGCATCCGGAGGACGACGTCTGGGACTCGATCGCCGCCGCCTGCCGCATGCTGTTCTCTCGATTCGCCGGAGACCGGGCCGAGATCGTCGCCGTCGGGCTGTGCACCATCCGCTTCTGCCGCGCCGTTCTCGACGCTGACGGCCTGCTCTCCGAGCCGATGATGAGTTGGATGGACAGCAGGGTGGGACGGCCCTACGAGCCTGCGGACGACCGTGCCCGCTTCGTGACGACCTCGTCGGGGTACGCGACCCATCGGCTCACCGGGGCATTCGTCGACACGGCGGCCAACTACCAGGGCGTCTGGCCGATCGATCCGCTGACCTGGCGATGGTCCGAGGATCCTCAGCCGTACCGGGCCACCGGCATGGCCCGCGAAAGACTGTTCGAGCTCGTCGATCCGGGCGGATTGTTGGGCTGCGTCACCGAGCCCGCGTCGCGGGAGACGGGAATCCCGGCGGGTTTGCCCGTCTACGCCACCGCGAACGACAAGGCGGTCGAGGCGTTAGGGGCGGGCCTTCGCTCGCCGACCGAGCTGGTGCTCTCTCTGGGAACCTACGTCGCCGCCATGACGGTCGGGTCGGACCCGACGCCCGCTGAGGCGTACTGGGTCAACTTCGGTTCGCGACCGCACCAGTACCTGTACGAGAGCGAGGGGATCCGCCGTGGCATGTGGACCGTGAGCTGGTTCCGGTCGCTGCTGGAAGCGGAACCCGGGCAGGGTGAACGGCTGTACTCGCTCGAAGCGGAGCTGAACGCCGGTGCGGTGTCGGTCGCGGCCGGCAGCGGCGGACTGATGACCGTCCTGGATTGGCTGGCTCCCGCGCATCAGCCTTCTCGACGCGGCGCATTCGTGGGATTCGACGGTTCGCAGGACCGGTTCCACATCTACCGGTCGATCTTGGAAGGACTGGTTTTCACTATGGCCGACCACTCCGCCGCCATGGCCGATGCGCTCGGGCGCGAGTTCGACCGGGTGGTGCTGACCGGCGGGGGTGCCCGATCCGCGGTGATCGCCGAAATCGCGGCGAATGTGTTCGACATGCCGATCGAACGGGCGGAGGCGGAGGACTGCACCGGCACGGGCGCGGCGATCTGCGCAGCGGTCGGCAGCGGGATGCACTCCTCATGGGACGACGCCGTGACGGCGATGGTCCGGCGGGAGTCGGTCGCAGAGCCCGACCGCGCGCTCGTGCGCCGCTACCAGCCCTTCCGTCGCCGGCACACCGAACTCCGCTCCCGGGTTCACGAGCTGACCGAGTGGATGGCGTCGCCCTAGCAGCCCGGTCGCGTCCACCTCCTCACCTCCGCCCGCTCACTCCTCCCTCGAGACCCACACCGCGTCGCGGGCGCTGCGGCCGAGGGCGACCCCCGCGTCCGCCCCCTCGGCGCGCACCTCGACGGCGTCCGAGAACGGCGCCGCGGGGCCCAGGGTCAGGCGCGAGCCGACCCGGATGCCGTGGTCGGCCAGGAACTGCAGGAGCGCGGGGTCCTCGTCCGAGATGCGCTCGACGACCACGGTCCCTGCGGAGATGCCCGAGAGCGGCTCGGCCGGCGGGCGCTCGATGCGGCCGTCGGCGGTGGGGATGGGGTCGCCGTGCGGGTCGCGGCGCGGATGGCCGAGGAGGGCGTCGACCCGGTCGATGAGCAGGTCCGAGACCGCGTGCTCGAGCTGCTCCGCCTCGTCGTGCACCTCGTCCCAGCCGTAGTGCAGCACCTCGACGAGGAACGTCTCCAGCAGCCGGTGCCGGCGCACCATCGCGAGGGCGTACCCGCGGCCCTCGGCGGTGAGGGCCACGCGGCCGTAGCGGGGATGCTCGACGAGCCCCTGCTCGCCCAGCCGGCGGATGCCCTCCGACACGGTCGGGGTGGTGAGGCCCATCCGCGCGGCGATCTCGGAGGTCGCCACCGGCGCGTCCGTCCACTCCTGCCGCCCCCAGATCACCTTGAGGTAGTTCTGGGTGCTGACGGGCAGGACGGACACCGACATGCCTCGACCCTACGGCCGGGGCCGGTGAGTTCGGCACACCGAACAAAGGGTGTTAGCGTGAGCGAACTGTTTGTGATCGGATTGCCATGACCTCGCTCGCCCGGAGCCGCCCCGCGGGCACGCCGCGAGCCGAGCGGCGCCTGTTCGGCCTGCTCGGGCCCGCCTTCGTGGCGGCGATCGCCTACGTCGATCCGGGCAACGTCGCCGCCAACATCTCCGCCGGGGCCGGCTACGGCTATCTCCTGGTGTGGGTGCTCATCGTCGCCAACGCCGTCGCCGTGCTCGTGCAGTACCTCTCCGCAAAGCTCGGTCTGGTCACCGGGCGCAGCCTCCCCGAGCTCCTGGCCGACCGGATGCCGCGCACCGGCCGCATCCTGTTCTGGCTGCAGGCCGAGGTGATCGCCGCGGCGACCGACCTGGCCGAGGTGATCGGCGGGGCGCTCGCCCTGAAGATCCTGTTCGGGCTGCCGCTGCTGGCCGGCGGGGTGATCGTCGGCGTGGTGTCGACCGCGATCCTGGCCGTCCAGTCCCGCCGCGGTCAGCGCCCCTTCGAGTTCGTCATCATCGGCCTGCTCACGATCATCGCGGTCGGCTTCGTCAGCGGGCTGGCCGTCAGCCCGGTGGACTGGGTCGGCGCCGCGGGCGGTCTGGTGCCGCGCTTCGAGGGGTCGGCCACGGTGCTGCTGGCCGCGAGCATGCTGGGCGCGACGGTGATGCCGCACGCGATCTACCTGCACTCCGCCCTCGCCCGCGACCGGCACGGCGTCAGCACCGACCCGGGACGCATCCGGCTGCTGTTGCGGGCGAACCGGACGGATGTGATGCTCGCCCTCGTGGTGGCCGGCACCGTGAACATCGCGATGCTGCTGCTGGCGGCGTCCTCCCTGCCCGGGGTGGCGGGCACCGACACCATCGAGGGCGCGCACGCCGCGATCGTGTCGGCCCTCGGGCCGGTGGTGGGCGTCGTCTTCGGCGTCGGGCTGCTGGCCTCGGGGCTGGCCTCGACGTCGGTCGGCTGCTACGCCGGCGCGGCGATCATGTCGGGCCTGCTGCGGGTGCGGGTGCCGCTGCTCGTCCGGCGGACGATCACCATCATCCCGGCCCTCATCGTGCTCGGCATCGGCGTGAACCCGACGCTCGCGCTGGTGCTCAGTCAGGTGCTGCTGTCCATCGGCATCCCCTTCGCCCTCATCCCGCTCGCCTGGCTCACCAGTTCCCGGCCGCTGATGGGCGTCTTCGTCAACCGGATGCCGCTACGCGTCGTCACGGCGGTGGTGGTCACGGCGATCGTCGGCCTGAACGGGGTGCTGCTCTACCTGAACCTCAGCGGGCAGGGCTGAGCAGAGCGCCGCTCGGTCGGCGGGTTAGCCTCGGGAGGTGACCTCGGAGCTCGTCGACCTCGCCCGATCGATCGCGGTGGAGGCGGGCGAGCTCGCGGCCCGGCGCCGCGCGGAGGGCGTCGAGGTGGCCGCGCAGAAGTCCAGCGCGACCGATGTCGTGACGGCCGCCGACCGGGAGGTGGAGCTGCTGATCCGCGAGCGCCTTCAGGCGGCGCGTCCCGACGACGCGATCCTCGGGGAGGAGGGCGGCGGACTCAGCGGGTCGTCCGGATTGAGCTGGCTGGTCGACCCGATCGACGGCACGACGAACTACCTCTACGGCGTCCCGCACTACGCCGTGAGCGTCGCTGTCGTCGAGGGCGACCCGGATCCGCTCACCTGGACCGCGCTCGCCGGTGCCGTGCGCAACCCCGCCACCGGAGAGCTGTACTCCGCGGCGGCGGGGGAGGGGTCGACGCTCGACGGGCGGCCGATCCGGGTCGCCGAGCCCGTCCCGCTCGCGCAGGCGCTCGTGGGCACCGGCTTCTCGTACCTGCCGGAGATCCGCCGCGAGCAGGGCGAGCTGATCGCGCGGATGCTGCCGCGCATCCGCGACCTGCGCCGCCCCGGCACGGCGTCCCTCGACCTCTGCTTCGTCGCCGCCGGGCGCAGCAACGCCTACTTCGAGCGGGGTCTCAACCCGTGGGATCACGCCGCCGGGGTGCTCATCGCCCGCGAGGCGGGAGCGGCCGCGTTCGGGATCGACCGGCGGCCACCGGACGTGGAGCTGACCCTCGCAGGGCATCCTCACGTCGCGGATGCCCTGGCGCGGCTGCTCGACGAGCGCGACACGGCCCCCCTCGACAATCGAGCACGTCCCGGAGCCACGAGCGGCCCGCGCTGACGACGCCCGCCGCGACCTCGCCGGTCGTCCGGATCGGCTCCCCCGAGCGCGGGGCTGGCCCGGAGGCCCAAGGTTCCGTACACTCGATCGGGTTCATGGACTCCACGACCCGATCGCCGCGCATCCAGGACCCGACTCTCTCGAACCCGCCGGTTCGAACTCGTCGTGATGTGCGCGCCTTGGAGGCCGCATCCGGCCGGATGCGGCCGCGTCGCCGACTCTCCGTGCGCCGGCTCGCCGCCAAGGGCGTGACGGTGGCGGCGATGGCGTTCGTCGCGCTTCTCACGGTGGGCGTCTCCATCCCGGCCAGCGCGTTCGGAGGCTACGAGGGCCAGTCCTCGATCACCCGTGCCGCAGCGGCCGTCGGCAATGTGCAGGTTCTCACCGTGGCGGCGGACGCGAGCGCAACGGCGGCTCGGGACGGCTATCAGGCGACCACACGTGCGCAGTTCGCGGCCGCCGCCGCGGCGGCCGCCCGTTCGGCTAATGCCGCCAAGTCCGCTTCGGCTCGCGCCGTCATGGGGTTCAACCCCACCGGCACGGGCCCGGTGAGGTGGCCCTTCCCGGTCTCGGTGCGGCTCGGCCCCGGCTTCGGCGCTCCCTCCACCTGCTCGGTCTGCCAGGCCGTGCACCAGGGGCAGGACTTCCTGCCCGGCAACGGCGCACCGATCTACGCGATCGCCGCCGGCACAGTCATCAAGCACGAGGAGGCCGGCAGCACCTGGGGCAACTACGTCGTGATCCAGCACCAGATCGACGGGCAGACGGTCACCAGCCTGTACTCCCACATGCAGCCCGGTTCCTCCGCACTGAACCCGGGCGATCAGGTGCAGCCGGGGCAGTTCGTCGGGTTGACCGGCACGACGGGAGCGGTGACCGCCCCGGTGCTGCACCTGGAGATGACGGTGGGCGGGGCCAAGGTCAACCCGTACACCTACCTGCAGGCCCGCGCGGGCTGACCGGCGCCGGGCGGCTCGTCCGCGGAGCGGAGGCTCGCTACCCGCGAATCCAGACCGTCGTCTCCGCGGGGAGCGCCTCGCCCTGAAGCGGGCCGGAGGCCAGCAGCACGTCGCCCTCGGGCAGAGGCACCGCATCCGCCGTGGTGTTCGCCCACACCCGCACCGCGCCCACCCGGAACCCGAGCACGCCGGCCGGGGCGGCATCGGTCCACTCGAGGGCGGCCCCACCCAGACCCTCCGCGCGCCGGGTCGCGAGGGCGGCGCGGTAGAACTCGAGCGTGGAGCCGGCGACGCCGCGTTGCGCGTCTCGGGCGAAAGCGGCCCAGGATGCCGGCTGCGGCAGCCACGACTCCCCGGTGGCGTTGAAGCCGAAGGCGGGGGCGTCCGCGGTCCACGGGATCGGAACTCGGCAGCCGTCGCGCCCGAGGTGCTCGCCGCCGCTGCGGGCGAAGGTCGGGTCCTGGCGCAGCGCATCCGGGATGTCGAACACCTCCGGCAATCCGAGTTCCTCGCCCTGGAAGAGATACGCCGAGCCGGGCAGGGCGAGCATCACCGCGGTGGCGGCGCGCGCGACGCGCACCCCGCGCGCGGGGTCGGTGACCGCCGCGTGGTCGCGTCGGAGGCCGCCGATCGGCAGCGGATCCATCACCAGCCGGCTGGCGTGGCGCACCACGTCGTGGTTCGAGAGCACCCAGGTGGAGGGGGCGTCGACCGAGCCGAACGCGTCGAGCGAGCGCTGCACCACCCGCCGCAGCTCGGTCGCCTCGAAGGGCGCCTCGAGGAAGGGGAAGTTGAAGGCCTGGTGCATCTCGTCGGGACGCACCCAGGCGGCGAGGCGTTCGACCGGGAAAACCCACGCCTCGCCGGTCAGGATGCGCTGGCCGGGGTAGGAGTCGGTGATGGTGCGCCAGTGCCGGATGATGTCGTGCACCTCCGGCTGCTCCCACATCGGCGAGCTGCCCGAGCGATCGGTGCCCGCCGTCGGGGCGACATCCGGAAGCCCAGGGGCCTTCGCCATGGCGTTCGCGACGTCGACACGGAAACCGTCGACGCCGCGGTCGAGCCAGAAGCGCAGCACGTCGTCGAAGAACGCCACGACCTCGGGGTCGGTCCAGTCGAGGTCGGGCTGGCTGCGGTCGAAGAGGTGCAGGTACCACTGCCCGGGCGTCCCGTCGGCCTCGGTCACCCGCTCCCAGGCGGGGCCGCCGAAGACCGACTGCCAGTTGTTCGGCGGCTCGTCACCGCCGGGACCCTTCCCGTCGCGGAAGAGGTACCGGGCGCGTTCGGGGGAGCCGGGGGCGGATGCCAGGGCCGCCCGGAACCACGGGTGATCCCACGAGGAGTGGTTGGGCACCAGGTCGACGAGCACCCGCATCCCGAGCGCGTGCGCGCCGGTGAGGATGCGGTCGACGTCCGCCAGGGAGCCCAGGCGCGGGTCGACATCCGTGTAGTCCGCCACGTCGTACCCCGCGTCGTGCTGCGGGGAGGGGTAGTACGGCGAGAGCCAGATCGCGTCCACGCCCAGCTCGGCGATGGCGGGCAGCCGGTCGGCGATGCCGGGCAAGTCGCCGATCCCGTCGCCCGAGGCATCCGCGAAGGAGCGGGGGTAGACCTGGTACACGACGGCGCTGCGCCACCACGCGTTCGAGTTCACCGGACGAGCCTAGGCGGACGCCGGAGCGCATCCGAATCCCGCACCGGCCCGCGAGCGACCCCCGGGTTCGCGCCCGGACGCGCCCGTCCGCGCGCGTCCGGGTCCCTCGCGCGCGTCCGGGTCCGTCCGTTCTCCCCAATTGGTTCACATGACCGCCGACTGAGCCCCGATTGCGCCATCTGAGTGCGCCCTCGCACGCGGAGCACAACGCGAGTGGCCCACCTCCCGAGCCGTAGCCTCGCAGCATGGACGACGACTCGATCCTCGACGAGCGCGGCCGCGCGCCGCGGGCGGTCACTCGCTACGGGGAGCATCCGGATCAGGTCATCGAGCTGCGCGGTGACTCGGCGGCGCCGCCGATTGTCGTCGTGCACGGCGGCTACTGGCGGCCCGAGATCGACAGGGCGCATGCCGGGCCGATGTCGGATGCGCTCGCCGAGGCCGGCTTCGCGGTCGCGACGATCGAATACCGCCGCGTGCCCGGAGATCCGGATGCCACGGTCGACGACGTGCGGTCCGCACTCACCGGGCTGAAGTCGGCGCTCGCCGGCCCACCCGTCGTGGTGGGCCACTCCGCGGGCGGTCACCTGGCGCTCCTCGCCGCCGCGACCCTGCGCATCCGCGCCGCCGTGGCGCTCGGGCCGGTGGCGAGCCTGCGTCTCGCCGACGCGCTGCACCTCGGCGACGACGCCGCGCGCGCGTTCCTCGGCGGGGCCGCAGAGGGTCGCGCGGACCTCGACCCGCGTGAGCTCGCTGACCCGCCGGTGCCGGTGACGATCGTGCACGGGGAGGAGGACGAGGTGGTGCCGCTCGCGGTGAGCGCCGCCTACCTCGAGCGGCACCGCGCCGCACGCCTCGTTCAGCTCGCGGGCGTGGGGCACTTCGGGGTCATCGACCCGCGAACCCCCGCGTTCGCACGGGTGGTGGACGAGGTGCGCGCCCTCGCCGGGTGAGATGGCTCGCACGTTCGTCGGATGATCGGCGTAGTGCGTCCGGAAC
>JACRGJ010000005.1 GCA_016212425.1 Micrococcales bacterium
AACTACTGGTGGGAGGTCGACGGCATCCGCGACGACCTCGTCGACCCGCGCACCTCGTCGAGCGAGATCGTGCAGGCGTTCCTGCGGGACGCCCGCGTCGTCAAGGCGCTGGGCCACCTGGGCTACCACGACCTCGAAGACGAGTCCCGTCCACGCGGCACGCCCGGGCGCAGGGCCATCGCCATCGCCGGTGACGACGCGGATGCGGTGCGGACCGCCGCGCGGATCGTCGACCGCCTCGGCTTCGACCCGGTGGAGGCCGGTCCGCTCGCGGAGGGCGTGCGGTTCGAGCCGTTCACCGAGCTGTTCGGCGCGAACGCCGCCGCGGGCGAGGTCAGGGCGATGCTCGAGCGCTTCCCCGATTCGGCCCGCGGCCAGGTGGTCGTCCGAGCCCGCGCCATCGCCGCGTCCGAGGCCTAGTCCACCGAGTTCGACAGGCCGTCGAGGGCCGCGACGTCGTCCGGGTCGAGGTCGAAGTCGAGCTGGGCGTTCGAGCGGATGCGCTCCGGCGTCACCGACTTCGGCAGCGGCAGCACGTCGTGCTCGAGCAGGTAGCGGATCGACAGCTGCGCCGGCGTCACACCGTACTTCTCCGCGAGCGAGGTGAGCCGGTCATCGTCCAGGAGCTTGCCGGTGGCCAGCGGCGAGTAGCCCTCGACGAGGATGCCGCGCCCCGAGCAGAACGCGGTCGTCTCGGGCTGCGTGTTCCCGATGAACCAGCGGATCTGGTTCGCGTGGGGCACCACCTCCGTCGCGCCGGTCAGCGACTCGAGGTCGGCGACCTCGAAGTTCGAGACCCCGATGGAGCGCACCCGCTCGGCGGCGAGGAGCTCCTCGAACACCCTCCACACGGCGATGTTGCCCTGGCGGTGGTCGGAGCCCATGTCCTGCCAGGGCCACGGCGCGTGGATGAGGTAGAGGTCGATGACCCCGAGGTCGAGGTCGCGGGTGGACTGCTCGAAGGCCGACCGGGCGCCGTCGGCATCCTTGATCTCGGCCTTCAGCTTCGTGGTGATGAACACGTCGCCGCGGTCGACGCCCGAGTCGCGCACCGCTCGGCCGACGCTCGACTCGTTGCCGTAGGCGGCGGCGGTGTCGAGGTGGCGGTACCCGGCGTCGAGGGCGGTGCGCACCGAGTCGTACGCCTCCGAACCGTCCGGGATCTGCCAGGTGCCGAAGCCGACCTTGGGGATGCGGACGCCGTTGGCGAGCGTGAAGGTGTCGGTGAGAACGGACGAGGGGGAATCGCTCATGCGTCCGACGCTACGCGCGTCCGGCATCCGCTCGCCCGACGTCCGCCCGACCCTCAGCCGCCGCGAAGCGCCGCCCTTTCGTCGGAGGTGTCACCTCGGATCGCCGAGACGGGCCGAGAGTGCGCGGATCCTCCGACGAACGTGCCGCTACACCCGTAGCAGGGTCTTGATCGCGCGGCGCTCATCCATCGCGGCGTAGCCCTCGGCGGCCTCCGCGAGCGGCAGCGACAGGTCGAAGACCCGCCCGGGGTCGATGGTGTCCGAGAGGATGCGCTCGATCAGCTCCGGCAGGAAGCGCCGCACCGGCGCGGGTCCGCCCTCCAGCGCGACCTGGGAGAAGAAGAGCGTGTCGCCGGGCAGCTGCACGCCGTGCGCGACGCCGACGTAGCCGAGGTGGCCGCCGCGCCGGGTCGAGCGGATCGCCTGCATCATCGACTCCTGGGTCCCCACCGCCTCGATCGTGGAGTGCGCGCCGAGCCCGCCGGTGAGCTCGCGCACCGCGGCGACCCCCTCGTCGCCGCGGTCGGCGACGATGTCGGTCGCGCCGAACGCGCGGGCCAGCTCCTGCCGCGGCGCGTGCCGGCTCATGGCGATGATCCGCTCGGCGCCGAGCTGCGCAGCCGCGAGCACCGCGAGCAGGCCGACGGCGCCATCGCCCACGACGGCGACGGTGCGCCCGGGTCCGGCCTGCGCCGCGACCGCGCCGTACCAGCCGGTGCCCAGCACGTCCGATGCCGCGAGCAGGGAGGGCAGGTGCCTCGCGTCCGGCATCCCGGGCGTCGCGACCAGCGTGCCATCCGCGAGCGGCACCCGCAGCAGCTCCGCCTGCGCGCCCAGCGACCCCATCCCGGTGCGGTGGACGCAGCCGGACGGGTAGCCGGAGCGGCAGATCTCGCAGGTGTTGTCGGAGGTGAAGAACGAGCCGACGACGAAGTCGCCGACCTTCGCGATGGACACCCCCGAGCCGACCTCCTCGACCACACCGCAGTACTCGTGCCCCATCGGCATGGGCGCCTTCACCGACTCCACCCCGCGGTAGGCCCACAGGTCCGACCCGCAGACGCACGTGGCGGCGAGGCGGATGACGGCATCCGTCGGCTGTTCGATCCGGGGGTCCGGCCGCTCCTCGACGCGGACGATCCCGGCGGCGTGCATGATGACCTGCTGCATGCCTCGATGGTGTCAGGTCGACGCCGACAGCGCCCCGAGACGCCCTGCGGCCGCCTCCCCCTCGGCTGCGATCCGCGTCGGAGGGAGGGTGATCCCCGCGCGCCGGCAGGTGTCGGGGCGGTCGTACTGCACGCCCGCGTCGTTGCCGGTCAGCAGCGGCAGCGACACGGCGGCGGCCCAGACCCCGTCCGGCGAGATGCGCCGAGCCCACGCCGAGTCGAAGAAGCGCGCGATGGCGCCCCGCGCGCGGTCGGCGCGCGACGCCTCGTCGACCGCCCGCGCCGCGAGGTAGTCCGACTCCCACGCGCAGAGATAGGTGAAGTAGGCGGTGTCGGTGCCCGAGCCCGGGCGCAGCAACCCGCCGCCGACCGCGCCGTAGCCGCCCTGCGGGGGCACCCCGAGCGGCCACGAGGACCCCGCCGGCAGCGGCCCGAGCGGTCGCTGCGCCGCGAGGTACTCGGCGTAGGCGCGGCCGGTCAGCAGGCGGATCGGACCGCTGTCCCCGCCGGCCACCGCCGAGCCGGACGACGGTGCGCCGGCCCCCGCCCGACCGAGCGCGCCGATGCCGACCCCGCCCGCGACGAGCACCGCGGCGAGCGCGGCGGCGCCGATCACCGTCACCGGACTCCTGCGCATGCCCCGATTCGCGCGCGCGCCCGGGCCGCGCGCCGCCCGTATCGTAGAGGCATGGCCTGGCCCGAGCACGTCCTGTGGTGGCAGCTGTACCCGCTCGGCTTCGTCGGGGCGCCGATCCGCCCTGAGCAGCCGGTGGCCGAGGTGACGCACCGGCTGCCGCGGATCGAGGGCTGGCTGGACCATCTGCTCGGGCTCGGGCTCAACGGGCTGCTGCTCGGGCCGGTGTTCGCGTCCGAGACGCACGGCTACGACACGGTAGATCACCTCCGCGTCGACCCCCGGCTCGGCGACGACGCCGACTTCGACCGCCTGCTCGCCGCCTGCCAGGAGCGCGGCATCCGGGTGCTGCTGGACGGGGTGTTCAACCACGTGGGGCGCGGACATCCGGCGTTCCAGGACGTGGTGGCCCGTGGTCCGGCGTCGGCGAGCGCGGAGCTGTTCGCGATCGACTGGCCCGAGGGCTGGACGCGTGGCGACCCGGTGCCGGTGGCCGACTTCGAGGGCCACGGCTCCCTGGTCGCGCTGGATCACGGGTCCCCGGCGGTCGAGCGGCTGGTCGCCGAGGCGATGCGGCACTGGCTCGACCGCGGCATCGACGGCTGGCGGCTCGACGCCGCGTACGCGGTGCCGCCGTCGTTCTGGGCCCGGGTGCTGCCGGAGGTGCGGGCACGGCATCCGGAGGCGTGGTTCCTCGGCGAGGTGATCCACGGCGACTACGCGGGCTTCGTGCGCGATTCCGGCGTCGACACCGTGACGCAGTACGAGCTGTGGCAGGGCATCTGGCACGGCATCGCCGACCGCAACCTGTGGGAGTCGGCGCACGCGATCCGGCGCCACGACGCCCTGCTGCGCTCGTTCGTGCCGCAGACGTTCGTCGGCAACCACGACGTGACCCGGATCGCCTCGGCCGTCGGCGTCGAGCGGATGCCGCACGCCCTCGCGGTGCTGCTCACCGTCGCGGGCACGCCGAGCGTCTACGCGGGCGACGAGTGGGCGTGGTCCGGCGTCAAAGAGGAGCGCCTCGGCGGTGACGACGCGGTGCGTCCCGAGTTCCCGGCTGCACCGCCCACGGCCGACGCGGTCGCCTCCGACGCGCGGGACATCCTGCGCCACACGGAGCGGCTGATCGCCCTGCGCCGCCGCAACCCGTGGCTGCATCGCGCTCATACGGACGTGGTGGAGGTGACGAACGCGACCATGGTGCTGCGCACCGCCACGGCGGAGGCGGCGATCGTCACGGCCTTGAACGTGGGTGATGCGGCCGTGCGGGTGCCCGCCGGGGGCCTGGCGGAGGTGGTGGCGGGCGCGGCGCGCGTCGACGGCGGGATGCTCGAGCTGCCCCCGCGGGGGTGGGCGGTGCTCGGGGGGTGAACCCCGTGGCGGTACTCGGGGGGTGAACCCCGTGGCGGCGCGGGCGGCCCTCAGCGCACAGCGCGCTCTCGGCCCGCGAGGCAGGCGGGGAGGTACGGCACCGCCGCGACGACCGCCGCCTGCCCACGCGCCCGTCGCGTCCAGCGGTACCCCGGCGCCGATCGGCCCAGACGCCGCGCTCGACGGGCGAAAGCGGAGCGCCGCGTCGCGCAATGGGCATGGCGGGTGGGGCGGTCCCGGTGGAGGTCGGCGACCTCAACGGGGCGCCCGGTCAGCGGTTGTCCGTGTCCTTCGTCGGGACGGAACGCTCGGGAGCCATTGCCGCCTCGCGCTCGAGTTCCCGCACCACTGCCGAGTCTGCGCCGAGCTCGTGCTCGAGCTCGTGAGCGAGGGAGTCCAATTCGGCACCGCCTGCCATCAGGCTCGTCAGCTCCGCCAGCGTGATGTCCGCCTTACGGTAGTCACCGATGCTCGTGCCGCGGTTGAGCAGGAGGAAGCGATCGCCGACGGGATAGGCATGGTGCGGGTTGTGCGTGATGAAGACGACCCCGAGCCCGCGCTGACGCGCGCGGGCGACGTACTTCAGCACGACGCCGGACTGCTTCACCCCGAGGGCGGCGGTCGGCTCGTCGAGGATCAGGACTCGGGCCCCGAAGTAGACGGCACGGGCGATCGCCACGCACTGCCGCTCGCCGCCGGAGAGGGTGCCGATGGGCTGGTCGACGTCACGCAGGTCGATCCCCATGCTGTCCAGCTCGGTGTAGGTCACCTCTTTCATCCGTCTCACGTCCAGGCGACGGAGCGGGCCGATACCTCGGGTCAGTTCCGAGCCGAGGAAGAAGTTCCGCCAAACCGGCATGAGCGGCACGACCGCGAGATCCTGGTACACCGTCGCGATCCCTGCATCCAGCGCGTCGCGCGGCGATCCGAACGCCACGGGCGCGCCGTCCAGGAGGAGCTGCCCCTCACTCGGGCGGTGAGCTCCGGCGAGCATCTTGATCAGGGTCGACTTGCCGGCGCCGTTGTCACCGAGGACGCAGGTCACCGAGCCGGCCGACACGGCCGTCGAGACCCCGTGCAGGGCGTCGACCGCCCCATACCGCTTGCCGACGCCGCGGACCTCGATGACCGGAGCCGCGGATGCTGCTGTCGAGGTCACTTGGCTCCCCCTCCGGCGCGGAGCCGCACCCAGTGGTTGAGGAAGACGGCGAGCAGCAGCATGGCCCCGAGGAAGGTCCGCAACCAGTTCGTGTCCCACTGCGCGAAGGTGATGCCCTGGAACACCGTGCCGTAGATGAGGGCGCCCAGCGCGGCGCCGATCGCCGATCCGTAGCCGCCGGTGAGCAGGCATCCGCCGACAACGGCGCAGATGATGTAGATGAACTCCTGTCCGACGCCGGTGTTCGCCTGGACGGTCGAGGTGCGGAAGAGCGAGATCATGCCCACCAGCCAGGCGGCGCCGGCGGTCGTCATGAAAAGGCCCACCTTGGTGCGGAACACGGGAACGCCTACCTGACGAGACGAGTTGGGGGCGCCGCCGACCGCGAAGATCCAATTCCCGGCGCGCGTGCGCAGCAGCACCCAGGTGGCCAACGCGGTCGCGAGGACCCACCACAGCACGGAGATGTAGAACACTCCCCCGCCGATGCTGGTCGAGGAGCCGAACAGCGGCTGGATCGTGTCGTAGAACGGCACGGCGGTCATGCCCTGGATCGCCACCTGTCCGGTGATGAGCTTCGTCACTGCGAGGTCGACGCCGGCGAGGACGAAGAAGGTCCCCAACGTGACGATGAAGCTGGGAAGGCCCGTTCTCATGACGAGGATGCCGTTGAGGGCGCCGACGCCCAGCGCTGCAGCGAGCGACACCACGGCCGCGATCCAGATGTTTACGCCGTAGTTCGTCGTCAGCACCCCGACGATGAGCGCAGTGAAGCCGGTCATGACGCCGGCGGAGAGATCGAACTCGCCGCCGATCATGAGGAGGGCGACCGCGACCGCCATGATGCCGAAGGTGGAGGCCGACTCAGTCCAAACGCCCGCGCCCGCGAGCGTCATGAAGTTCCGGGTGTAGACCGAGAAGAACACCATGACGGCCAGTGCCGCCACGAGGGCTCCGATCTCAGGGCGCGCGAGCACCCGGCGCAGGGTTCGTCGCTCCAGCGGGCGCCGACTGGCTACCGTCACGATGTCGGTCGTCGTCATGATCTACCTCCTTGGGGGGTCGGGGGGGGGGCGCGGCCCCCCCCCCCACCCCGG
>JACRGJ010000075.1 GCA_016212425.1 Micrococcales bacterium
GAGCACGACGCGGACGGGCAGCTGGTCGTGCCGCCGGTGGTGTGGGATGCGGCCGACGCGCTGTTCCAGTCGTGTCTGCGGCTCGGCGGAACCCTGACCGGGGAACACGGGGTCGGCCTGCTCAAGAAGCGCTGGCTGGCGGACGAGCTGGGGCAGCCGCAGCTGGAGGTGCAGCGCCGTCTGCGGGCCGCATTCGACCCGGCGGGCATCCTCAACCCCGGCAAGGTCTTCTGACCCGGCGCCGTCGGGGCCGGGAATACCGGCGTGTCGGCACTCGTTCCGATCAGGGAGATGACCACAGCACCCTCCCTTTCCCGCGCATCCTCTGAATCCAGCCGCTTCATCGTGCCGCGGCCCGGCGTCGGTCAGCTGCGGCTGCGCCCGAGCGGCCGCGGCCGCGGCTTCGTCGTGGGGGAGGTCGACGCCAACGGCCCGGACACCGTGGGCTTCGCCAACCACGACCGTGTCGCCTGGCGCGACACCTCCACCGAGCTCCCCGAGCTGCTCCTCCTCGACCAGGACGATGTGCTCGGCGTTCCCGACTGGATCACGGACGAGCAGGTGGTCACCCTGCTCGGCCCCGGTCTCATCGCTCGGGCGCTCCTCCGCCACCGCAGGCCCGTGGGCAGCGGGGATTCCGTCCGCGTCATCTCGACCGACCCGGTCGTCTCGGCGCTCGCGACCGCGTGGGTGCGCTCCCTCGGCGCGCGGGTGGTCGAGCAGGGGCCGGCGCTCGTGCTCGAGTACGACCCGCAGTCACGGCGGCGTGGAGCCCCGGCGAGCCACGGCAAGCTCGCGCAGGCGGCTGTCGACGTCTTCCAGGCCATCCGATCCGGCGTGTTCGCCGACATCGATCCGATGCGTCGGGCCGGGTCGGCCACCGCCGCATAGGGGTCTCGGGCGGACGCCGCGACGCCTAGGCTGGGGCGCATGAGCGCGCCGGACGACGCCGATCCTCGGCTGCTCGACGATCTGGATCGTGCCCGCGAGGAGATCGTCCCGTTCATCGGCGAGCGAGCCGAGGCGCTCTACGGCTGGCGGCTCGCCGGTCGGCCGGGCCCGTGGCGGGACCGCTTCGCCGCGCGGCTGCCCGGCGAGGATCCGGAGCGTCCGCAGGTGACGGAGGCCGAACGCCTCCTGCTGGAGTGGGCGGACGGCGTCGTCGCCGGTGACGCCGAGCCCGCGCTGAAGGAACGGATGGCGTCGGTCTTCTCCTCGGCTCTGCGCTCCTCCCTCGACCGCTACGCCCTCGCCCTCCGCGCCCTCGCCGGCTGACCAGGCCTCTCGGCATGGAGAACCGCGCCCTGCTCATCACCATCGGCTTCGCCGGGGCGGTCACGCTCATCCTGCTCCTCGTGGACGCCGTCACCGGTGTGCTCCAGGCGCGCAGCGTGCGCGACGAGGACGACCTGGAGTTCCTCAGCCGCACCCGGGTTCGCGAGCTGGTGTGGAGCATCGCGATTACCGCGGTGCTCGCGGTGCTCGTGGCGTTCGCCGTCGACTCCGTCATCCGATCGGCCGTCAATGTCCACGGCGATCTCCGGGCCGTCCTGCTGCTGCTCACGGCGGTCTGGCTCGGCACCTTCGTGGTGGGGCTCATCGGCGCCGTCGCCGCCGTGCGCCGTGAACGCCCGAGCTACGCCCGCATCCGCCGCGACCTGCGCGATCGGACGGTGCTCGCGATGTCGCCCGAGGAGCACGCGGCGTTCACCGCTCGGCTCGATCGCGCCGACCGGTCGCGGGGGCGCCGCTGGCACGCCTCCAGCCTGGTCCGCGTCCTCGGCCTCCTCGTGGTGCTCGGCAGCGCGGCGGCCGCTGTGGCGGCTACGGGAGGGCGGGATGCCTCCGTGCTGGTGCTGGCGGTCACCGGCTCCGGGCTCGGGCTGGTCGCGTTCCTCGTCGGCGTGCGGGCGGCCGAGGTGCGGGCCGCCGCGATCGAGCGGGTGCTGGAGGCGCAGCGGGCGGAGGTCGTGGTCCTGCTGGAGCGGGCGCGCATTCCGCGCTCCACGAGCACACCGGGGCTCGCGCGCCGGGTCTCGAAGGCCCTCGCGATCCTCCGCGAACAGCAGAACTAGGGTGACTTCGTGACCCTCCCCGGATCCCCGAACCCGTCCCGGCGACCGGACGGGCCGCGAACGGCGGGGTCGACCGCTGCGGGCCCGCAGACCGCTCCCGCCGAGCTGCAGGCCGCAACCCGGCTGAGTGCCCACCCGGGCTTCGTGCCGCTCGCACCGCGGCGCGCCGGATTGGTGGTCGCTGCGGTGCTCGGCATCGCCCTGGCGGCGCTGGCGGCGCTGGTCGCCGCGGCGTATCTGCTGCTGAGCCTCGGTGCCGCCACCTTCGTCGCCGCGATCCTGGCGCTGATCCCCCTGACGATCGTGCTGCTCGGCATCCGCTGGGTCGACCGCTGGGAGCCCGAACCGCTTCCGGCGCGCATCTTCGCCGGACTCTGGGGGGCGGGAGTCGCCGTCGTGGTCGCCCTCGCGGTCGGTGCGCAGGTCGATCGGGTGCTCGCCGCCGGAAATGTCGACCCCGGATCGGTGGGCGCGCAGTTCTTCGGCTCGGTCGTGCAGGCTCCGATCGTGGAGGAGGGCGCGAAGGGACTGGGTGTTCTACTCGTGTTCCTCGTCGCCCGCCGTCTCTTCGACGGCCCGGTCGACGGCGTGGTCTATGCCGCGACCGTCGGGGCCGGCTTCGCGTTCACGGAGAACGTCCTGTACTTCGGGCGCGACATCGCCGAGGGGGGCAGCGCCGGGTCGGTGGCGCTGACGTTCTTCCTCCGCGGGGTGCTGTCGCCGTTCGCGCATGTCATGTTCACATCGATGACCGGATTGGCGATCGGGATCGCGGCATCCCGAGGGGGGCGTGGCGCCGGGGTTCTCGCGTACTTCCTCGGCCTGATCCCTGCCAGCCTCCTGCATGCTCTGTGGAACGGGTCCAGCTACTTCACCAACGGCCTGGCCGGCTACCTCGGGTTCTACGCCATCGTGCAGATCCCGCTGTTCATCGGGCTGGTGCTGATCGTCGTGTACCTGCGGCGCCAGGAGGCGAGGCAGACGGCCACGCGGCTCTCCGAGTACGCGGCTGCCGGCTGGTTCAATCCTGCCGAGGTGGTCTCCCTGGCCACTCCGGCCGGTCGGCGCCAGGCGCGTGCCTGGGCTTCTCGGCACGGGCGCGGACCGGCGATGCGTGCCTACATCCGCGACGCGACCCGCCTCGCCGCGGCGCGGCAGCGCATCGTCGCTGACCGCAATCGCTCGGGCGCGCAGCAGGACGAGGCGCGCCTCCTCGCCTCGATCACGGCCGAGCGGCGAGCTCTTCTCGGCGTCTGACACGGGCGGGTCGCGGCGAGGATCGGCGGCCACGGGCTTAAACACTCATCGCCCAGTGGCGGGTCAAGGACGCCGGCTCTGCTGGGCGATGAGTTGGTCTGCGTCCAGGATGCACCCGCCTCGCCTCGCGGTCAACCCGTCAGCCGCACCGGTGGGCCCCCAGCACCCGTTCGCGGCGCCATGCCACGCCGGATGCGGGGAACGGCTGACGCGCGGGCGGGGCGGATGCGAGGGTCAGGCCGCGCGGAACGCGGCGAGGGCCTCGTCCGAGAACAGGGCGATCTCCACGCGCGCCACCCGGGTGGGAGTGGCGCGGATGGTGCGCAGCGCGATCCGCGCGGCGTCGTCCATCGGCCAGCCGGAGACGCCCGCGCTGACCGCGGGGAACGCGACAGAGGCGGCACCGAGCTCGTCCGCGACGCGGAGGCTCACGCGGTAGCACGACGCCAGGATCGCC
>JACRGJ010000074.1 GCA_016212425.1 Micrococcales bacterium
CGCGGGTTGCCGGCCAGCGCGGTCCCGGCGTCCGCGGCGGCGCGCTGCGCGCCCTCCGCCGCCGCGGCCGTGGCGCGCAGGCCCGCCGGCTGGATCTGGCGCACGTCGACGCGGCGGAGCCCCGTGCCGTACGAGGCGACGACCACGGAGTTGTCGATGGCCTTCTGCACCTGGGGGAACGCGTCCGGGAAGCTGCGCATGGAGTCGGTGGTGACGATGTAGTCCGAGTCGCGCCAGCCATCCGGGGACTGCCGCGCGACGGCCGGGTCGGTGTCGAGCTTGTAGTACCAGATCACATCGCTGCGCTCACGACCCTGGCGCACCAGGTCGACCCACATGGCGTCGTCGACGATGATGCGGTTCTGGTGGGGCACGTTCTGCCCCACCCACGCCTGCGCCTGCGACATCGGCTCGTCGAGGTTGGCATTCAGGAAACCACGCAACTGCGTCGTCCACAGCGGCACGACGGCGACGGCCGCCGCCAGGGCGACGGCGAGCACCCCCACCGCACGCACGCGGCGCCGACGCGCCGCGAGGGAGCGCGCCGCCCCATCGACGACGGCCGCCACCAGCAGCGCCCCGAACGGCAGCAGCATGATCACGTAGGGCACCGGGATATAGCCGCCCGGCCGGAACGCGAACAGCACGGCCGCGAGGGTGAAGACGGCATAGGGGCGCAGCCGCCGGACGGCCAGGGCGGCCACGCTGGCCAGCAGCGCGGCGACGATGAAGACCGCGTCGAGCTGCCACCACCTCGAGAGGGTGCGGTTCGTCAAGCTCTGCGGGTCGAACGGCGAGCCGGATGCGGCGCGAGTGGCGAGCTGGAACGTCACCCCGTCCAGGAGGCTGACCTGGCCGGAGCGCGGGAGGAGTTCGCCCTTGACCGCGGCGAGCAGCAGGTAGCTGCCCGTGACCAGCGCGAGCACGCTGCCGGAGACGGCGAGGGTGTACCGCCGGGTCTCCGGCGCGGCGGAGCGGGCGGCGAGGAACACCAGGAGCGGCAGCGCCAGGAGGTAGGTCTCCTTGCTGAGCACGGCGATGCCGAACATCAGCGCGGATCCGGTGAACGCCGCGAGCTGATTGCGCCGCGAGAGCGCGAGGATCAGCGCGCCGAGCAGCCACGGGGTGGCCACGTTGTCGAGGTAGACGGTGCGGTGGAACTGGAGCGCCAGCGGCGAGACGGCGAAGAGCAGCCCGGCGGCCGCCGCGGCCGGCCGTGACAGCGTCAGCCGGCGGGCCAGCACCCACACGAGGACGACCGAGATGAGCGAGGCGACGACCATGGCCTCGCGCATGGCGACGACCGCGATCGAGTAGCGGGCGAACGCGCCCGTCACCTGACCGTAGAGCGCCATCTGGATCCAGCCGAGCGGCGGATGGTCGTACCAGAACGTGTAGTGCGCGAGCGTGCCGAGGTTGCTGACCGCCCAGGCCTGGGCCGTGTAGGTGCCCTCGTCGTCGATGCGCTGGGGAGCGCCGCCGAGGTTGATGGCAGAGACGGTGCCCGCGACCGCGAGCAGCGGCAGCAACCACCAGAGCGAGCGGCGATGCACCCGGACGGCGGCGGCGATGCGGGCTCCGAGCTCGGCCCCGGGGAACCCGACGCGGCGGTCGGCGAGGGCGGTCATCGGAGGGCCCCTTCCAGCTCGGATGCCCGCTCGGGGTTCGGCTCGCGGCCGGCCGGCTCGAGGAGCGGGACGGAGCCGGTTCGCGTCTGCGGATCGCGGTGGGCGCCCGCGTGCTCGGTCTTCTCCCAGCCGGTCTGGTTCCGCACCTGGCGCACCACCGAGCGGATCGCCGCGAGGGCGAGGAACACCTGGAACGGGAAGGTGCCGAGCACGAGCGTGACGTAGTCGCGCAGCCGCACCTTCTCGTGGTAGATCCGGCCGAATTCGCCGAGCCCGGCGATCTCGGCCGCCAGGGTGACGAGCGTCGGGGCGAGCGGGATGAACGTGACGAGGGCCACCCAGGTCGGCACCTTCACGAGCAGGATCATGACGACCGACAGCGGGATGAGGAGGCCGGTGAATGCCTGCAGGAACGGCATGGACAGCAGATAGCGGGCGAACATCCGCTGCCGGAGCGTCGGCAGCGCCGCCCACTCCTTCTTCCGCAGCACCTGCAGGAAGCCCTGGTTCCACCGCGTCCGCTGCTTGTACAGGGATTTCAGGGAGCCCGGGGTCTCCTCCCGTGTCACGAATTCGGGGCTGTAGGCCACGGCGACCGGGACGCCGACGCTGGAGAGCCGCACGCCGATCTCGCAGTCCTCGGCCAGGCACTCGGCATCCCAGCCGTTCATCTGCTCGAGGAGCTCGCGCCGGATGAAGACGGTGTTGCCGCCGAGCGGGATGAACCGCGAGCCGGCGTGGAAGTGCAGCCGCGACCGGAACCAGAAGTAGTACTCGAGCACGTTGCGCAGCGCCCACCAGCTGGAGCGGAAGTTCATGAGCTGCACCCCGCCCTGCACGACTCCCGCACCGGTCTCCTGGAAGCGGGAGTCGATGTGACGCAGCAGCTCCGGGTGCACGTCGTCCTCGGCGTCGAACACGCCGACGATGTCGCCGGTGGCGACCGTCAGCGCGGTGTTCAGCGCCCTCGGCTTGTTCTTCGGCACGCTCGAGTCGACGACGACGCGGATGCGATCGGGATGCCGCGCCGCGGCCGCCTGCACGACGGCGGCGGTGCCCGGATCATCGTCGCCGACGATCGCAAGGATCTCGACGTCGGGGTGGGTCTGAGCGGCGAGCCCGTCGAGGGTCGAGCCCATGACCGCCTCCTCGTGCCGCCCCGGCACCATCAGGGTGAAGCGATGACGGGGCGCGCGCGGCGATTCGGAGAACCGGGTCGCCTGCAGCGAGGTGGTCGAGCGCCAGGCGTGCAGCATCCACCACAGGGTGGTGACCGCGATCGCGGTGAGGGCGACCGCGAGGGCGACCAGGCCGGCCTGACCGAGGGTGGCGAACAGGTCGGGCGCACCGGCGACGGTGCTACCGGAAGCGGATCCGGAGGGGACGGACCCGGCGGGAGCGGGGAGATCGGGATCGGGTGCGGGTGCGGGTGTGAGGATCGGGTCGGGGGCGGGGGCGGCGTAGCGGGAGGGGGTCACCCGGTATCTCCTAACGGGTTTCGGAAGACGAGCAGTCGGTAGGCGAGGAATCGGAAGAGGGTGCCGAGGCCGACGCCGATGACGTTCCCGGAGATGTTGTCCGCCAGCGGGCTCGTGAACCCGAGGACGTAGTGCGAGACGGCGAGACACCCCGCGGCGATGCCGAGTCCCGCGAGGTTGGTGGCGAGGAACAGGGTCGCCTCGCGGCCCACCCCGTCCTTCCGGCGGGTGCGGAAGGTCAGGTACCGGTTGCCGACCCAGGCCACCGCGATCGCCACGGAGACCGAGATGACCTTGGCGGTGATCGGGCTGTCCGGGAGCACCGTGAGCCGGAGTAGGTTGAAGCCCCCGGCGTCCACGAGGAACGAGATCGCCCCGACTCCCCCGAAGGCCGCCAGCTCGTGGAGGATGCCCGGCGCGCGGGTCGGGAGCGCGATCTCGGTCGTCGCGGTCCTCGGTGCATCCCAGGCGGTCATGCGGGGTGCTCCGGAGCCGGGGTGCCCCTCGGATGGGGGCATTGTGCGATCTGCCAGCTTGAGTTCATCGTCCGTTCACATCTCGAGCCGACCGCGCACCAGCCACAGCGGACGGCGCCTGCGAAGGGATCCTGAGCGCGGACATGAACATCCGGTACGGGGGTTGCGCGAACCGGGGGGTCCCGGCTTAGGGTGCCGGGTATCGGGGCCGGTCGGTCCTGTGACGCGACGGCGGGCTCCGCTCCGCCGTTCCTGGGACGCGGCGATCTCCTCCTCGAAGGACCAGCCATGTTCGACCGTCGTTTCATCCGCAACGCCATCGACCGCAGCGCCGAGAGCGGTCTCGACCGCCGCCGCTTCCTCGCCGCCGCCGGCATCGGAGCCGTCGGGGTGGGCGCCGCCACCCTCGGTGCCGCCTCCCCCGCCTTCGCCGTCGACCCGACGCAGTACAATCCCGGCGTCTCCCAGTCCGATAAGGACATCTCCGACGGGATGATCCTGAATTTCGCCCTCAACCTGGAGTACCTCGAGGCGGAGTTCTACCTCCGCGCGGTCTACGGCGCCGGCCTGGCGAGCAACCTGATCGACGGCATCGACCCGCAGGGCGCCGTCGTGGGCGGTCGGGCGGTGCCGTTCAAGACCCCGCGCATCAAGCAGATCGCCACGGAGATCGCCGGCGACGAGCGGGCGCACGTCGTCTTCCTCCGCACCGCCCTCGGCGGCGCGAAGGTTGCCCGGCCCGCGATCGATCTGCAGTCGAGCTTCACCGCCGCCGCGCAGGCCGCCGGGGTCATCACCGCCAGTCAGACCTTCGATCCGTTCGCCTCGGAGGAGAATTTCCTGCTCGGCGCGTTCATCTTCGAGGATGTCGGCGTCACGGCCTACAAGGGCGCGGCCCCGCTGATCTACAACCGCACCTACCTCGGGGCGGCCGCTGGCATCCTCTCCGTGGAGGCCTACCACGCGGGCATCATCCGCTCCGAGCTCCTCAGGAAGGGCCTCGCGGACCCGGCGAACAAGATCTCGGATGCGCGGGACAGCCTCGACGGCGGCACCGACGACGACCAGGGCATCACCCTGGCTGGCGTCGCGAACCTGGTGCCCACCGACTCGAACGGGATCACCTACGGCCGCACCTTCCAGCGCGTGCTGAACATCGTCTACCTGAACCCGAACGCGATCGACAAGGGCGGCTTCTTCCCGCAGGGCATCAATGGCTCGATCGAGGGCAGCGGCAACCCGGGCAGCGCGGTCTGATCCGCGGCGGTCCGACTCGCCCCGAGCTCGTCCGCCTGGATCGCCGTCGTTCGGGGATTCAGGCGGGCAGCTCGGCCTTCGCGACGATCGGCGTGCTCCAGCGACGCGGGCCGTCCGAGCCCGCCGGGTAGGTCTCCAGCGGCACGGCGTTGCGCCGCCACGCCGCGAGGACCGGGGCCACGATGCGCCAGCACTGCTCGGCCACGTCGCCGCGTACGGAGAGCGTCGGGTCCCCCTCTAGCAGCTCCGCGAGCACCTCCCCGTAGGCGGTGAGCTCACCCGGGTCGAAGTCCGCCCGCAGGGTGTCCCACTCCAGGTCGAAGGGGTCCCCGCGTCCGTTGGTGATGAGGTCGAGCGAGACCCCGCCCGGGTTCATGCCGATGCGCAGCTGCGCCTGGCGGGACGGGCCGTCGAAGCCGATCGGCAGGTGCGGCACCGCGCGCAACGTGAACACGATCTCCTGCACCGCGCCGCCGATCGCCTTCCCGGAGCGCAGCGACACGGGCACCCCCGCCCAGCGCCAGGTGTCGATCGCCACCGTCAGCTCCGCGAGGGTCTCGGTGCCCCGGTCGCGGTCGACGCCCTCCTCGGCGGTGTATGCCGGGAGCTTCCGCGACCCGATCGTGCCGGCCGTGTACCGAGCGCGGCGGCTCGCGGTGCCGTCGGCGCGCCAGGGGCGGGTGGCGCGCAGCACCTGCGCCATCGCCCCGCGCAGGTCCTCGCTCGACAGGCTCGACGGCGGCTCCATCGTCGTCAGGGCGAGCACCTGCAGGAGGTGGCTCTGGATCATGTCCGTCAGCGCACCGGCCTTGTCGTAGTAGGCGGCGCGACCCTCCAGCGCGAGGCGCTCGTCGACGACGATGTCGATCCGCTCCACGTTCGGCGCGGAGAGCAGCGGTTCGAACAGCCGGTTGGCGAACCGCAGCCCGAGCAGGTTCAGGACGGTCGCCTTGCCGAGGAAGTGGTCGACCCGGAACACCTGCTCCTCCGGCACCATCGTCTGCAGCAGCCGGTTGAGCCGGCGAGCCGAGGCGAGGTCGGTGCCGAACGGCTTCTCGAGAGCCAGCACGAGGCCCGGCGGCAGCTCGAGGGTGCTGAGTCGGCGGCAGGACGCCTCGGTGACCGCCGGCGGAAGCGCGAAGTAGATCGCGGTGCGCCCGCGCGCAGCCGCGAGGATCCGGCGGAGGTCCTCCGCCTCTGTCACATCCGCCTGCACCCACACCGCGTCGCCCGCCACCTGGGTGCCGAGCTCGGATGCCGTTCCGGAGAAGGCCTTCGCGACCGCGCCACGCCAGTCCGCATCCGTCATCGGCGTCACACCGACGCCGATCAGCCGGATGCGGGTGCCGCGGGAGGCGGCGAGCAGGGAGCCGAGGCCCGGCAGCAGCAACCGCGAACTGAGGTCGCCGCCCGCCCCGAAGACGACGAGGGTCTGGATCGGGTCCTTCGCTGCGCGGGCCATCCCCCGAGGCTAGCCGCGCGGACGGATCCACCCGAGCGGGTCCAGCGGATGCGGACCCGCCGTCGCCGGGCCGGCGGTCGGCCGGGTCAGCGGAAGAGACCGCGGCGGCGCCGCGAGGCGGAGATGACGCCGGCGATCGCCGAGCCGACCGCCGCGACGAGGATGCCGGAGGCCGCGATCAGCGCGATGACGTTCGGCTGGAACTCCGGGCCGTCGATCCCGTCGACGTAGGCGCCGATCGGCAGGCTTGCGCCTGCCCCGCCGCCGCCGCCCTGCCCGTCGACGCCGTCGACGCCCCCGAACCCCAGCCACACCATCGAGACCGGAACGACCTGGGTGTCACCCACCGTGACCGGCGGGCCGTAGTTGATCGACGGGCCGAGCTTCTGCACCGTCGACGTGATCTGCTCCAGAACGGTCACCATGCGCGCATCTCCATGACCCGACGCTACGCGCCGTCCGCGCCCGCGGGAACCCCGGCGCCGATCCGGTACCGGGCGCCGGTGTGCTCGGGGGGAAGCCGGTCGCCTCGCCCGTGCAGCTTGTGGCGCAGGGTGCCGGGGGTGTATCCGGCGGGGTAGGCACCGCGTGCCCGCAGCACCGGGATGACGTGCTCGATCACGTCGCGCCAGGTGCCGGGCGTGACGGCGTAGGCGAGGTTGAAGCCGTCGACGTCGGTCTCTTCGACCCACTCCTGCAGGGTGTCGGCGATCTGCTCCCCCGACCCGACGAGGTACGGGCCGAGTCCGCCGATGGCGCCCTGCCGGGCCAGGTCGCCCACGGTCCACTCCCGGCCGAGGTCCTTCTCCTGCTGCAGGTTCGTCAGCACCGACTGGATGGCGTTGGAGCGCACGTTGCCGACGGGTTCGTGGAGCTCGTACTGGGACAGGTCGACACCCATCCACCCGGACATGAAGACGAGCGCGCCCTCCTCGCTCGCGTAGGAGAGGTAGTCCTCGAACTTCGCCTGGGCCTTCTCGGGCGTCGCATCCGTGATAACGGTGAGGAGGGTGTAGATCTTCGCGGCGTAGCGGTCCCGTCCCGCCGCCTCGAGCGCGTCCCGGATCTTCGACACCGTCGTGGCCAGCACCTCCTTCGACGGGGCCGCGACGAAGATCGCCTCCGCGTTGCCGGCGGCGAAGGCGATCCCGCGCGAGGAGGCCCCCGCCTGGTAGATCACCGGAGTGCGCTGCGGGGAGGGCTCGGAGATGTGGATGCCCGGCACCGTGAAGTGCGTCCCGCGGTGCCCGATCTCGTGCACCTTGGCGGGGTCGGTGAACACCCCCGACGCGCGGTCCTTGACGACCGCGTCGTCCTCCCACGAGCCCTCCCAGAGCTTGTAGAGCACCTCGAGGTACTCGTCGGCGTGGTCGTAGCGGTCGTCGTGCTCCATCTGGTCGTCGTGCCCCATGTTGCGCGCGGCGGAGGGCAGGTAGCCGGTGACGACGTTCCAGCCGATGCGGCCCTGGGTGAGGTGGTCGAGGGTCGTCATCCGCCGCGCGAAGGGGTACGGGTGCTCGTAGGCGGTGCCGGCGGTGATCCCGAAGCCGAGGTGCTCGGTCACCAGGGCCATCGCGCTGACCAGCATCAGCGGGTCGTTCACCGGCACCTGGGCGCCGTTGCGGATCGCCGCCTCGTTCGTGCCGCCGTACACGTCGTAGGTGCCGAGCACATCCGCGATGAAGATGCCGTCGAAGGCGCCCGTCTCCAGCAGCTTCGCCAGCTCGGTCCAGTACTCCAGCGTGTTGTAGGTGGAGCTGCGGTCCTCGGGGTGTCGCCACAGCCCCGAGGACTGGTGGGCGACGCAGTTCATGTCGAAGGCGTTGAAGCGGATCTGACGACGTTCGGGACGGACCATGCCCTCATGCTCCCGGTCACCGCGCGGACGCGTCGACCCGCCGCGCAACCTGGCGTAGCAGTCTGCAATCTCCCGTCACACTCGGGCCGCCGCCGCCGCGCCCCCGTACCGTCGAGGGATGGACGACGAGCTGCATGAGCGACCGCTCCGGGTCGTGGCGGTGTCGGGGAGCCTGCAGACCCCCTCCAAGACGACGGCCCTGGTGCGGGAGATCGCCGAGGCGGTCGCCGCGCGGCGCGCGGCGGACGTGCACCTCATCGAGGTCACCGATGTGGCGCCGAGCCTCGCCGGCGCGGTGCGCCGCGACCAGCTGCCGGAAGCGGCGGAGGCGGAACTGCGGCGCATCGAGTCGGCCGACCTGCTCATCGCGGGCACTCCGATCTACCGCGCCACCTTCACGGGGTTGTTCAAGCACCTCTTCGACTTCGTCGGCCAGTACTCCCTCGTCGACGTGCCGGTGCTGCTCGCCGCGACGGGCGGCAGCGACCGGCACGCCCTCACGATCGAGCACCAGCTCCGTCCTCTTTTCGGCTTCTTCCAGGCCCTGACCCTGCCGATCGGCGTCTTCGCCTCGGATCGCGACTTCGTCGACTACCGCGTCGCCGACCCCGATCTGCTCGAGCGGATCGGCGTCGCCGCCGACCGGGCGATCCCCCTGCTCGGCCCCCGGCCGGTGGAGCTGCACCCCTCGCGCTGGTAGCGGCTCCGAACAAGGCACGCCGGGTGGGGTGTCAGCTGGCGGCGGCAGTCGTCGTCTCGGCCCCGACCGCCGGCTCCAGGGGCAGGCGAACCTGGAACACGGTGCGCCCCGGCGCGGACCGCACGGACAGCTCCCCCGTGTGGGCCGCCACGACGGCCCGGGCGATCGAGAGCCCGAGGCCCGTGCTGCCGGCGGCGCGCGAGCGAGAGTCGTCCCCGCGGACGAAGCGCTCGAAGAGCCGCGGCTGGAGATCCTCGGAGATGCCGGGCCCGTCGTCGGCGATCTCGATCACCGCCTCGCCGTCGGGGACCCGCAGGGTCGCCGAGACGACGGTGCCCTGCGGGGTGTGGGTGCGGGCGTTGCCCAGCAGATTCGCGATCACCTGATGCAGGCTCTTCCCGTCGCCGGGCACGAGCACCGGCGGTGCCGCGTCGTCCTCGTCGGTATCGGGAAGTTCGAGGGTCCACCGGTGCTCCGGCCCGGCCGCCTGGGCGTCGCTGACGGCGTCGACGAGAAGCCGTCCGAGGTCCACGGGTTCGTGCACCATCGCGGCGCCGGCGTCGAGCCGGGCGAGCAGGAGCAGGTCCTCGACGAGCGAGGTCATCCGCTCGGACTCCGAGCCGATTCGCTCCAGCGAGTGGCGGACGTCGTCCGGAAGCTCCCCGTCGAAGCGGCGGCTGAGTTCGGCGTACCCGCGGATCGAGGCGAGCGGCGTGCGCAGTTCGTGGCTGGCATCCGCGACGAAGCGACGCAGCTTCTGCTCGGATGCGGTGCGCGCGGTCAGCGCGGTCTCCACGCGGTCGAGCAGCCGGTTCAGCGCGGCGCCCACACGGCCCACCTCGGTGGTGGGACGGGCATCCGCGTCGGGAACGCGCTGGCCAACGGAGGCCTCGTCCTCCAGCGGTAGCTCGCTGACGCGGGTCGCGGTCTCGGCGACGCGCGACAGCGGGCGCAGGGCGACGCCGACGACGAGGAGGCCGAGAGCGACGGCTAGAAGGACGGCGAGGATGGTGACGATCGCGATGATCGCGCCCATCTGCGCCGTGATGGCCTCCACATCGGTCATCGGGAGCCCGATCACGGTGACCGTGGTCGTGGCGGCGATCCGGCGCGCGACGACCCGATAATCGCCCAGGTCGCCGAGCGATACGGTGTCGGGCTGGTCCCCGGCTCCGCTCACGAGCTGTCGCGCCTGCGCCTCGGAGAGCCGCACGGGCTGGCCGTTCGCATCGATCAGGCTGGTCGCCACGAAGCTGGAACCACCGTCGCACGACAGGGCGCCGACTGCTCCGGAAGCCTGCCCGCGCAGCACGAAGCTGAGGGCCTGCGCGACGGATCCGCTCCGGCACGGGTTCAGCAGGGCGCCATCACCGGATCCGGGGCCCGAGCGCTCGGACGATTGGGTCAGCTGCGCGTCCAGCCGGCGGACGAGCTGCTGATTCAGCAGCCCGACGCTGGCGAGGCCGATGACGATCGCGAGCACGGACAGCAGGGCCACCACCCCGGTGACGACGCGGGCCCGGAGGGACCACGACTCGCCGATCCGCGCGACGGGTGGCAGCTTCACGGTGCCGGCTTGATCGAGTACCCGACGCCGCGGACCGTGTGGATCATCGCGGGGCCGAGGGTGTCGATCTTCTTGCGCAGGTAGGAGATGTAGATCTCCACCACGGAGGATCGCCCGCCGAAGTCGTAGCTCCACACCCGGTCGATGATCTGCGCCTTCGAGAGCACGCGCTTCGGGTTGCGCATGAGGAAACGGAGCAGCTCGAACTCGGTCGCGGTCAGCTGGATCCCGGTGTCGCCGCGGCGCACCTCGTAGGTCTCCTCGTTGAGCACCAGGTCGCCCACCCGCAGCTCGGGCTCGTCCCGCTCGGCGAGCGTCACGTTCCGGCGCACCAGCCCGCGCAGCCGGGCCACGACCTCCTCGAGGCTGAACGGCTTCGTGACGTAGTCGTCGCCGCCGGCGGTGAGGCCGGCGATCCGGTCGTCCACCCCGTCCTTCGCGGTGAGGAACAGCACCGGAACGTCGTTGCCGCCCGCGCGGAGGCGCCGCAGCACCTCGAGCCCGTCGAGCCCCGGCATCATGATGTCGAGCACGATCACGTCCGGTTCGAACTCGCGCACCAACCGCAGCGCATCGTTGCCGTTGTCGGCGAGCTGGGTGCTCCAGCCCTCCGCGCGCAGGGCCATGCGCAGGAGGTCGCCCAAGGAGGTCTCGTCGTCGACGACGAGCGCACGGACGGGCGAGCCGTCGGGGCGGACGAACGGCTGAGGACGGGACGCGACGGAGGCCATACGTCGAGAAAAGCGGCGCATCCTGTGCGCTTCCTATGAGTTGCCCATGCTCGTGCTCGATGCGGCGCGCGTCGAGTCGACAGGGTAGAAACGGAGGGTGCCCACGCGACTGCTCCTCGTCTCCGACACGCACGTCCCGCAGCGCGCACGGCAACTCGGCGACGACACCTGGCGACTGGTCGACGAGGCCGACCTCGTGATCCACGCGGGGGACTGGAACAGCGTCGCCTTCTACGACCTCGTCCGCGACCGGGCGGCCCAGGTGCAGGGGGTCTGGGGCAACAACGACCCCTCGGAGCTGCGCGAGCTGCTGCCCGAGTTCGCCCGCTTCGAGGTCGAGGGGGTGCGCTTCGCCCTCACCCACGTCCTCGCCGACGCGGCAACGCGGGAGCGGGCGGCGGAGGACGCGGCGCCGGATGCGCAGGTGTTCGTCTACGGCCACAGCCACATCCCCTGGAACGCCTTCACCCCATCCGGGATGCAGCTGCTCAACCCGGGCTCGCCGACGGATCGCCGGCGTCAACCGCACTGGACGGTGATGACGGCCGTGGCCGACTCCGGCGAGCTGCGCGACGTGCGACTGATCCCCGTCGAGCGCTGAGCCCCCTCGTGCGCTGACCTCGAGCGGGAGTCATACGGCCGGCGCCGGGTCGATGATCCGGCGGAGGATCGTCCGCTCCGCGAGCGTCCACGTCGTGCTCACCACCAGGTACAGGCCCGCGGCGAGCGGGGCGATCAGGGCGAATCCCACGGTCAGGTAGGACAGCAGAGACACCGCACGCGCGAGGCCCACGGCGGACCCGTCGAGCGCGGCGAGGCGCAGCTGCTGCCGACGGGCGAGGGTCGCGGTCACGGCGAGCGCACCGAGCACCGCCGCCACGACGAGGACGGCCGGCCAGCCCGCGCTCGCGGTGAGCGTCGTCAGCAGCGGATCGCCGAGCGGCGCGCCGTACAGGGTGGCCGACAGCAGCACGGAACCGGCCGCGGACGGATGCGTCACGGCCGCGTAGAGCAGGCCCACGACCGGCAGCTGCACGAGCACGGTCCACATCCCGGTCAGCGGATGCGCGCCCTCGGCCCGGTAGAGCTCGAAGGTCTTCGCCTGCAGCGTCTCGGGACGGGTGCGATACCGGGTCCGCAGCTCGCGCAGCCGGGGGGCGAGGCGGCGACGCACGGACTCGGCGCGCACCTGCGCCCGGCCGAGCGGGATGAGGGCCGCACGGACGGCGAGGGTGACGAGCACGATCGCGAGGGCCGCGGATGCGGCCCCGGCGAGGGGCTCGAGGGCCGCGGCGAGCGCGGCGAGGCCGGTGGAGGCCGCCGCGAGGGCGGCCGCGAGCGGCGGGAGGTCGAAGGGGTTAACGGAAAGGCTCCTCAAGGTCGGGGTCGGTCGGTCGCGTGCGACCGTCGACCCCGAGGGAGCGTGCGCTCCTAGGGGCCGGCGGTCGGGGCGACCGAGCCCGGAGCCCGGGAGCGGACGCGGCCCGCGGTGTCCGGATGCGCGGGCGCGCAGCGCTCGGTGAGCGACTCCGCGTGCCGGCTGTAGCGAAGCCCGATCCGGATGCTCCGCGAGGGGGGAACCGCCGCCGAGCGGGAGGCGAGCGCCACGGCGAGGAGCGCGGCGGCGACGGCGACCAAGAGCGACGCGGCCGGAGCGGAGGGCTGCGCGAGCGCGAGCGCGAGCCCGAGAACCACGACCAGCCCTGAGGACAGCACGACGCCGGCCCGCGCGAGGCGGACCGGCGTGCGTGTCATGGTGAGCACCCTAGCTCGGCCGCGGCGCCGCGGGTCACTCCGCCAGGATGAGGTAGAGCGCCTTGCGGGTCTCGTCGATCTTCGCGATCGCGGCGGCGCGCTGCTCCTCGCTGGCGCTGTGCCGGAACTGCTGCGCCACCCCCATGAGCTTGCCGATGCTCTCCAGGAGGGCGCGGGCCGACTCCGTCGGGGCCGGATTGGCGTCCCACGCGCGCTGCAGCTCGTCCTCGTGCTCGGCGACGTAGGCGCGGCCCGCGTCGGTGAGCCCGAACTCCGTGCGCCGGCCCTCGCCGGTCTGGGCGATGAGGTCTTCGTCGACGAGCTGCTGGAGGGTGGGGTAGACCGAGCCGGGGCTCGGCCGCCAGGCCCCCTCCGTCTTCTCGGCGACGGCCTTGATGAGGCCGTAGCCGTTGGAGGCGCCGCTCGCGAGGAGCGAGAGGATGGCCGAGCGGATGTCGCCGCGGCCTGCGCGACCGCGGCCGCGGGGGCCGTAGCCGCCGCGCGGACCGAACGGCAGGTCGCCCGGGCCGCCGTGGCCGAAGCCGCCGAACGGGCCGTGGTGCTGCAGATGCTCGCCCTGCGGGCCATGCTGCGTGGATGCGAGGAACTCGGCGAGGCGCCGGGAGTCCGGGTGGAAGCCCGGGCCGGGGTGGAATCGGTTCTTCATGGGAGGTCCTTTCGAGACAGTCGGTGATGTTACGTGATGCATCAACGATATATCGGTGCTGCTATTCCCGCAACGAATCGGGACAGGAAGTAGCTCCCTCCCGGCCCATGGCTCCCCGGACGGGACGCCCTTCGGTCGCAGCGCCCTGCGTCTCGTGAGCGCCGGGGTCAGCGGGTCGCGAGGCGCCGCACCCTCTCGCGGGCCAGGCCACCCGTGAACGCGCCGAGCAGAGCCGGCAGAGTGATGAGGAGGGCGACCAGCCCGCCGAAGCTCGCGAACAGCACCGTGACGGTCAGCGACGCGAGCTCGGCCACGATCGCGAGCACCAGGAACACGCGGCGACCGGTCGCCGCGTAGGCGAGCGCCGAGACCAGCAGCACGCCCCACCGCACCAGCGGCTCGGCGAGCGAGAGCGGCTGCGCGGCCTGGACGATGGCGAGGAACGCCGCCACCGCGATGAGGCCCGCCCACACCGCCATCAGCCGGACGCTCTGCACGCGCGGGATCGGGCGCCCACCGCGGTCGAGGTCGTCGACGAACACCCTCGCCGGAGCGGCCCGGAGACGCAGCAGGGCATCGCGCGCCTGAAGCGCCTCGCGGAAGGCGGCCCCGGCATCCGAGTCCGGAGCGGCGTCGCGCACGACGTCCGGATGAGTGGCGCGGGCCCGCCGGTGGAAGGCGCGCTCGACGTCGGCCGGGGATGCGTCCACGCTCACCCCGAGCACCTCGGCGGCCCGCTCCGGAGTCATCGGGTCAGGCTAACCCGGGCCTCGACCCCGGCGGCATCGCACCGGACCCCGCGACCTCCGATCGGAGGCGGACGCCGCGAGCAGCCTCCGCCCCGCCGAGGGCGTCCGGCTCAGAAGCCGAGGTCGAGCACGAGGGTCGCCGGGAAGACCGCGAAGGCGACCGTGATGGGCAGGATGAGGAACACCAGCGGCACGAGCATCGCCACCTCCTTCTTCCCGGCGGACTCGATCAGACCGCGTTTGGTCTCTTCCCGTGCGTCCTGCGTCTGGGCGCGCAGGACGTCGACGAGCGGGGTGCCGCGGTCCAGCGCGGGCACGAGCTGGTCGACGCAGCGCGTGAAGCCCGGAAGACCCAGAGCGTCGGATGCGCCGGTCAGCGCGGTCGCCAGCGGCACCCCGAGATGCACGTCGGCGACCACCGCGGCGAGGTCGCGCGCGAGTTCGCCGCTCGAGGCGCGCGCCACCCGCCGGAGCGCATCCGGCAGGCTCTCCCCCGCCGACAGCGAGAGGGCGAGGAACTCGAGGACCGTCGGCAGCTCGTCGGCCATCCGGGCCAGGCGCGCCCGCGCGCCGCGGGCGAGCACCTGCTCCGGCAGCAGCAACCCCAGGCCGGTTCCCACCGGGATCGCGGCGACGCCCACCAGCGGCGCCGCGGTGCCGGTGCGCCAGACCAGGGCCGCTACCCCGACCCCGGCGGCGGCGCCGACCGCCGCCCACACGAGCTGCCGCGACCGGAACGCCTCCACCGAGAGGACGCTGCCGGCCTGCCGCAGCCGCCGCGTGATCGCCTCATCGCCGCCGAGCACTCGGGACAGCGCCGTGCGGAGACCCCCCGCGACCGGGGCGGCGAGGGCGCCGAAGACCGGGGAGGGGTCGGCGGAACGCCGGCTCACCAGCCGCCGCGCCTCCGCCGACAGGTCGAGCACATATGGGGCGACGCGCGAGACGAGCGTCGGCCGGCTCAGCCGGGGCACCGCGCTGGAGAGGATCCACAGCCCCAGCCCCACGCCGACCCCGGCGAGCACCGCGAGCGCGAGGGGGGTCACGCGAACCACCGCCGCTCCTCGGGAAGCCGCCCGATCGCGATCATGATCCGGTACGCGACCACCGAGACGGCGAAGCCGATCACCAGCAGCGCGGCGCCCGCGGGCGAGTCGAACGCGCGCACCGCCTCGGGCCGGGAACTCAGCAGGGCCAGGACGATCCACGGCGCCGCCACACCGAGGCGCGCGGCGTTGAGCACCCAGGACTGCCGCGCCTCCACCTCCGCGCGCAGCGCGGCATCCTGGCGCAGGTAGCCGCCGAGGTTGCGCAGCACCGACGGCAGCTCGGTGCCACCGACCTCCCGGGCCATCCGCAGCGTCTCGACGATGCGGTCGGCTACCGGATCGGCGAGCCGGTCCTTCAGCTCGTCGAGCGCGGCGCCGAGATCGCCGACCGCGCGGAGGTCCCGCTCGAATCCGGCGAAGGCGGCGCGGGTGGCGGTCGGGCCGGAGACCGCCAGCGCCGACAGGGCCTCCGTCAGCGGCAGGCCGGCGCGGAGCGCGGAGACGAGGTTGTCGACGACATCCGGCCAGACGATGCGCGCGGCCCGACGCCGCATGCGCGCACGCCATGAGATCCCGACGATCGGCAGAGCAGCCCCGGCGATGGCCGCCCCGGTCGCGGCGACCGGAATCGGGAGGACCGCCACCGTCACCGCCCCCGCCACCACCCCGCACAGGATCGACAGCACGATGAGCACCGCCGGCGACACCTGGGCGAGCCCCGCTTGGGTGAGCCGCTCGCGCAGCCCCGCCGCAAGGCGCGAGCGGCGCGTCGGCCCGGTCGCCTCCCGCGCCGGCCAGAGCAGCGGCGAGATCACGAGCAGCACCCCGATGCCGAGCAGGATGCCCAGGGCGACCGCCGCTCCGCTCACCATGCCGGTGCCCCTGCCCGGGACAGCACCGCCGTGGGGTCGGCCCCCGCCCGCCGGAACCGCCCTACCCGCACCGGCACCTCGCCGGTCGGCTCGAGCACGCCGCGGAGGGTGGTGAACAACGGTGTCGACTCGACCAGCCCGTCGGAACGGCCGGTCGGAGCGACGATCTCGGTGACGCGACGCCTGCCGTCGGGGCGCAGCTCGCAGTGCACGACCAGGTCGATGGTGGCCGCCACGGTCGGCAGCACGAAGGCGGCGTCGATGTTGCGGCCGGCCAGCAGCGGCAGGGTCGTGAGCTTGACCAGCGCATCCGCAGCGGAGTTCGCGTGCAGGGAGCAGGCTCCGGGGATCCCGCTGTTCAGGGCGATGAGCAGGTCGAGCGCCTCCGCCTCGCGCACCTCTCCGACGACGAGGCGGTCCGGCCGCATCCGGAGCGCCTCCTTGATGAGCCGCCGCAGCCCCACCTCCCCCGTGCCCTCGAGCGAGGGCTGACGGCACTGCATCGCCACGACGTCGGGCGCGGCGAGGTCGAGCTCGAACGTCTCCTCGACGGTGACGATGCGCTCCCGCTCCGGGATCGCGCCGAGCAGCGCCCCCAGCAGCGTCGTCTTGCCGCTCTGCGTCGCGCCCGAGACGAGAACGTTGACCCCGGAGGCCATGCATCCGGCGAGGAAGTCCGCGGCGGCGGGGGTCAGCGACCCGAGCTCGACGAGGCGCGCCAGTGAGCGGATGCTGCGCCGGAACTTGCGGATGTTCACCGACCAGTGCGCGCGGGTGATATCGGGGATGACCACGTGCAGACGGGACCCGTCGGGCAGCGACGCGTCGACGAACGGCGAGCTGAGGTCGACCCGGCGACCTGTGGACTGCAGCATCCGCTCGACGAGACGCCGCACCTCCTGATCGCTCAGCTGCAGCGGTACCCGCTCCGCGACGCCGTCGCGGGCCACGAAGATCCGGTCCGGTGCGTTCAGCCACAACTCCTCGACGCTCGGGTCGTCCAGGAACGGCTGCAGCAGGCCCAAGCCGTTCAGCGCCGCGACCACCTGCTGAGCGACGAGGCCCTCGTCGGCCAGCATCGGCGCGGAGCCGCCGAGGGCGCGCTCGCTGTACCGGCGCACCTCCTCCCGCGCGTACCGCGCGGCGAGCGCCGGCTCGGTCGCGAGATCCACGCCGTCCCGGCGCACCCTCGCGCGCACCTGCTCGGTGATCAGCGCGAGCGGGGAGTCCACCCGGCGATCCTGCCCCGCTCGCAGAAGCCACCGCGAAAGTTGTCCACAGGCGCCGCAGGACCGGCCGCAGGGGTCGCCGCTAGGCTCATCCCGCCCGCGGGAGTGGCGGAATGGCAGACGCGCAGGATTTAGGTTCCTGTGCCGCAAGGCGTGAGGGTTCGAGCCCCTCCTCCCGCACTGCCGCCGCTGAGATCCCCACCTTGAGAGGGAGGCGGATGCTCACCTTCCGTCGCTACCCTGAGTGCGTCATCCGCCGACGCACCGGCGCCTGCCGACTGGAGTTCCCGTGACCCACCTCGCCATCCCGGCCGCGCTGTTCCCGATCCTCGATCCGGTGTCGATCATCCAAGGCGCTGGACCCTGGGCGCTGCTCGTGGTGTGCCTCATCGTGTTCGCCGAGACCGGGCTGCTGCTCGGGTTCATCCTCCCGGGCGACACCCTGCTCATCATCACCGGCCTGCTCACCTTCACCGGCACGATGACGGACTCCCGGGCCGGAATCCTCATCCCGATCTGGCTGGTGTGTCTGGCGATCGCCTTCGCGGCCTGGCTCGGCGGGGAGGGCGGGTACCTGATCGGCGACAAGATCGGCCCCCGCGTCTTCGAGCGCAAGGAGAGCGGGTTCTTCAGCCGCGCCAACGTCGACCGCACGAACGCGTTCTTCGATCGCTTCGGCGGCTTCGCGGTGATCCTGGCCCGCTTCGTCCCGATCGTGCGCACCTTCGCGCCGCTGGCCGCGGGCGTCGGCCACATGAACTACAAGCGGTACGCGCTCTACAACGCGGTCGGGGCGATCCTGTGGGGCGGAGGGCTGACCTTCGGCGGGTTCCTCCTCGGCTTCGTGAAGCCCGTCGCCGACTTCGTCACGAAGTACATCGACCTCATCCTGCTGGGAGCGGTGCTCATCGCCGTGGTGCCCACCGCGATCCACGCGATCCAGGGCACGGTGAAGACGCGCCGCCTCCGTGCTCAAGAGCGGAGCGCCCCCGCCGAGGTCGAGCCGTCCGCCTGAGAGGCGAGTTCGGCGAACTCGGCGAGCTCAGGCGGAAGCGCCCTACTTAGGCCGAGGCGTCCAGTTCGGGCCCGATCCGCGTCCACAGGGCGGTGAAGGCGCGGGCGCGGTGACTGACCGCGTTCTTCTCGGCGGGGCTGAGCTCGGCGGCGCTGCGGGTCTCCCCCTCCGGCCGGAACACGGGGTCGTAGCCGAAGCCGCCCTCGCCCGTCGCCCGCTCCAGCAGGGTGCCGCCCCAGCTGCCCAGCTGCACGACCTCCCGCGCCCGGCCCCCTCGCCCGTCGCCGGGGTTCGCGAAGGCGGCGGCGCACTGGAAGGTGGCTCTCCGCTCGGCGACACCCGTCATCCGCGCAAGGAGGAGGTCGCGGTTGTCGGCGTCGTCGCGGGTGCCGGCGTACCGGGCCGAATGGATGCCGGGGGCGCCATCGAGGTGCTCCACCTCGATCCCCGAGTCGTCGGCGATCGCCGCGAGGCCGGTCGTCGCGGCCGCGGCCCGCGCCTTGATGAGGGCGTTCTCGGCGTAGCTCAGCCCGTCCTCCACGGGTTCGGGACCGTCGCCCCCCGGCACGTCGCCCAGGCTCACCAGCTCATGCTCGCCGAGCAGCGGACCGAGGATCGCGCGGAGCTCGGTCACCTTGTGCGCGTTGTGCGTCGCGAGGACGATGCGCACCTCAGGCTCCGGTGATCCGCTGCGGCGCCGGTGCTCCGAGCGCCTCACGCTGCAACGCGGTCAGGCTCGCGGTGCCCGCGAGCCCGAGTTCGAGCAGCGCGTCGAGCTCGGCCCGGTCGAACGGCGCGCCCTCGGCCGTGCCCTGCACCTCCACGAACAGGCCGCGGCCGGTCGCGACGATGTTCATGTCCGTCTCGGCCGTGGAGTCCTCGGTGTACATGAGATCGAGCATCGGGGAGCCCTCGACGATGCCGACGCTCACCGCCGCGACGGTGTCGCGGAGCGCCACGGCGTTCTTGCCGACGAAGCCTTTCGCCCGGCCCCACTCGACGGCATCCGCCAGCGCCACATACGCGCCGGTGATCGCGGCGGTGCGGGTGCCGCCGTCGGCCTGCAGCACGTCGCAGTCGATGACGATGGTGTTCTCGCCGAGCGCCTTGGTATCGATCACGGCCCGCAGGCTGCGGCCGATGAGGCGCGAGATCTCGTGCGTGCGGCCCCCGACCCGGCCCCTGATCGACTCCCGGTCCATGCGGTCGTTCGTGGATCGGGGCAGCATCGCGTACTCGGCGGTGACCCAGCCGCGACCCTTGCCGGTGAGCCAGCGCGGCACCCCGTTGGTGAAGGAGGCGGTGCACAGCACGCGGGTGCGCCCGAACGAGATGAGCGCACTGCCCTCGGCCTGCTCGCTCCATCCGCGCTCGATGGTCACGGGCCGCAGCTGGTCGACGGCGCGCCCGTCGGCGCGGCGGGTGGGGACGGTCATGGGGC
>JACRGJ010000073.1 GCA_016212425.1 Micrococcales bacterium
GCCCTCTCCAGTCACGGCGGCCTGCACGGCGAGGTGGCCGCCGAGCCCGCGCCCGACGAGGATGGGCGGCGCGGGGCAGGCCTCGATCGCCTCGGCGATCCCCTCGACGGCGGGTCCGACCCGGAACGGGGTGCCGGCGCGCGCGCCGTGCCCGGGCAGCGGAGGCGCGCGGACCTCGTGCCGCGCGTCCCGGAGGATCCCCGCCACCGCGACCCACTCGCCGGGGGAGCCGCCGAACCCGTGCACGAGCACGACGGGGGCGGCCATGCCGCGATGCTACGGCCACGGCGATCGGCCGGGGCCCGGCTAGCCTGAAGCCGTGCCTGCCCCCGCCCCGCCGATCCGCACGAGCCCGACGCCCGGGACGGCGCGGTGAGCCGGATCGTCATCGCGGGGGCGTCGGGCTTCATCGGCCGCTTCCTGCGCGAACGGTTCCGCGCCGACGGCGACGAGGTCTCGGGCATCGGCCGGGCAGCCACCGCCGCGGGCACGGACGCGGTCTGGGGCGACGAGGAGGGGATCGCGCGCCTTCTCGAGGGCTCGGATCTGCTGCTGAACCTCGCCGGGCGCAGTGTGAACTGCCGCTACACCGAGCGCAACCGGGCCGAGATCCTCGCGTCGCGGCTGGACACCACCGCGGCGCTGGGTCGGGCCGTCCTGGCGGCCGACGCCCCGCCGCGGGTGTGGATGAACTCGAGCACCGCGACGATCTACCGGCACGCCGAGGACCGGCCGATGGACGAGGCCGGGGGCGAGCTGGGCTCCGGCTTCTCGGTCGATGTGGCCAGGGCGTGGGAGCAGGTCTTCGCCGAGCACGCTCGCGACGGGGTGCGCCAGGTGGCGCTGCGCACGGCGATCGTGCTCGGCCCGGGCTCGGTGATGACCCCCTACTCGAACCTCGCGCGCGTCGGGCTGGGTGGAGCGCAGCTCGGCGGCCACGACGGAGCAGGCAGCCAGATGTTCAGCTGGGTGCACCGCGAGGATGTGTACCGGGCGATCCGCTTCCTGCAGCAGTCCCGGCTCAGCGGAGCGGTGAACCTGAGCGCGCCGAACCCGGTGCGGAACCGCGAGCTGATGGGCACCATCCGGCGTGCACTCGGCGTGCGCGTCGGCCTGCCGCTGCGACCGTGGATGCTGGAGCTCGGCGCCGCGCTGCTGCGCACCGAGACGGAGCTGGTGCTGAAGAGCAGGTGGGTGCTGCCCGCCCGCCTGCAGGATGCCGGGTTCGAGTTCGCCTGGCCGCACCTCGGCCCCGCCGTGCGCGAGATCCTGCACCGGCCGCCGCTGCGGGCATCCTGAACCGAGGCCCCGCGTCGGCGGGAGCCTGCGGGCTCTGGGAGAATGAGGCGCCATGTCCCCGCGCGCCCCGATCCCGCTCGAGCCCGCGTCGACCGATCCCGCGCGGATCCGCAACTTCTGCATCATCGCCCACATCGACCACGGCAAGTCGACGCTCGCGGATCGGATGCTGCAGCTGACCGGCGTGGTCTCCGATCGCGACATGCGCGCGCAGTACCTGGACCGCATGGACATCGAGCGCGAGCGCGGCATCACCATCAAGAGCCAGGCGGTGCGGATGCCGTGGTCCAGCTCCGTCGTCGAGCCGGTCGCGACCACCTACGCGCTCAACATGATCGACACGCCCGGGCACGTCGACTTCACCTACGAGGTGTCCCGCTCGCTCGCGGCGTGCGAGGGCGCGATCCTGCTGGTCGACGCCGCGCAGGGCATCGAGGCGCAGACCCTCGCCAACCTGTACCTCGCGCTGGCCAACGACCTCGAGATCATCCCGGTGCTGAACAAGATCGACCTGCCCGCGGCGGATCCGGATAAGTACGCCGAGGAGCTCGCCCAGCTGATCGGTGGCGACCCCGCCGACGTGCTGCGGGTCAGCGGGAAGACAGGCGAGGGCGTCGAGGCCCTCCTCGATCGCGTCGTCGAGCGGGTCCCTGCTCCCACCGGCGACGCGTCCGCGCCGGCTCGCGCGATGATCTTCGACTCGGTGTACGACAGCTACCGCGGCGTGGTCACCTACGTCCGGATGGTCGACGGCGGTCTGCGCCCGCGCGAGCGCATCCAGATGATGTCCACCCGCGCGACCCACGACATCCTGGAGATCGGGGTCTCGAGCCCCGAGCCGACCCCGACGCACGGGCTCGGCGTCGGCGAGGTGGGCTACCTGATCACCGGTGTCAAGGACGTGCGCCAGTCCAAGGTCGGCGACACCGTGACGACGGCGGCGAAGGCCGCCACGGCGGCGCTGCCCGGCTACACCGAGCCGCTGCCCATGGTGTTCTCCGGCATCTACCCGATCGACGGGTCGGACTACCCCGAGCTGCGCGACGCGCTCGACAAGCTCAAGCTCTCGGATGCCGCGCTGAACTACGAGCCCGAGACCTCGGTCGCGCTGGGTTTCGGATTCCGCTGCGGCTTCCTCGGCCTGCTGCACCTGGAGATCGTGACCGAGCGGCTCCAGCGCGAGTTCGACCTGGACATCATCACCACCGCGCCGAGCGTGGTCTATGCGGTGCGCACCGAGGACAAGAAGACCGTCACCGTCACGAACCCGTCCGAGTTCCCCGGCGGCAAGATCGACGCGGTCAGCGAGCCGGTGGTGAAGGCGTCGATCCTCGCGCCGAAGGACTACGTCGGCACCATCATGGAGCTCTGCCAGAGCCGCCGCGGCACCCTCGGCGGCATGGACTACCTGGGCTCCGATCGGGTCGAGCTGCACTACACGATGCCGCTCGGGGAGATCGTGTTCGACTTCTTCGACCAGCTGAAGTCCCGCACCGCCGGGTACGCGTCCCTCGACTACGAGCCGGCGGGCGAGCAGGAGGCCGACCTGGTGAAGGTCGACATCCTGCTGCAGGGCGAGACGGTGGATGCCTTCAGCGCGATCGTGCACCGCGATAAGGCCTACGCCTACGGCACGATGATGGCCGGGCGCCTGCGCGAGCTGATCCCGCGGCAGCAGTTCGAGGTCCCCATTCAGGCGGCCATCGGCGCGCGGATCATCGCGCGCGAGAACATCCGCGCGATGCGCAAGGACGTGCTCGCCAAGTGCTACGGCGGCGACATCACCCGCAAGCGCAAGCTGCTGGAAAAGCAGAAGGAGGGCAAGAAGCGGATGAAGATGGTCGGCCGCGTCGAGGTCCCCCAGGAAGCGTTCATCGCCGCGCTCTCGGGCGACACGGAGTCCGCGAAGAAGAAGTAGAGCCGCCGCGGGGGTGACCGTCCGCCGGCGGGTTCGAGACCGTGACCCCGTGACGAACGCCGGCACGGAACTCCGGGCGCATCCGCACCGCGCGCTGAGTTTGTGTCGGTACGCTGTTCCGCTATGGCTGGCGAGGAGATCCCGATCGGTCGATCCGACATCCCGGGGGAGGATCTGCCGGACGAGCTGGCCTCGCTGGTGCAGACCGCCGTCTCGTGGACCCACCGCCGCTGGCGCACCGTAGCCGGATACGACGGACTCGGCTACGGGGCGCTGTCCCTGCTGCACCGGCTGCTCCGAGTGGGTCCCCAGTCCCTCGGCGAACTCGCGCGCTGGGAGGGCGTCACGCCGGCGACCATCAGCCAGACCGCGGATCGGCTGCTCGACGGGGGCTTCGTCACCCGGGCGGCCATCGCCCGCGACCGAGGCGGGGAGCGGCTGAAGATCACGGAGAGCGGCGCGGCGGCGGCGCAGCACTGGATCGATCAGGGCGTCGCCTGGATCGACGCGGCGCTCGCCGACGCGAGCGACGCGGATCGCGAGACGCTCCGCCGCGCTGCGCACCTCCTCGTCGCGATCGCCCGCACCTGAGGATCGCCCAGTCCGATCGCGCGGGGGGGTCCACCCCGGCGCCGCGTCCTACGATGGGGCGGTGCACCCGGCGCCCCTCCACGAGCGCGCCGTGACCTACGCGGCGGTCGGCGCCACCCGGGCGGATGACCTCCTCGACTACCCGCCAGCGGGCTACCGGGCCCTCGAGCGCCGCGCGCTGATCGGCCACGGCGACGCGCGCTGGGAGTGGGCGTGGACGCAGACCCTCAGCTGGGGGATCCAGCGCCGCGCCGGATTCCGGATGCGGATCGAGGCGCCCCCGGCGGCCGCCTCCGAGCTGCGGTACCAGCCGGTCGGGTTCGACGCGGCCGGCAAGCCGGTGCAGCCGGCGGTCGTGGGGGAGGCCGGCGAGCAGGTGTTCCTGGCCGACGGCTCGCCGCTGCTGCGGCCGGGCGATTCGGCCTGGCTCGGCATCCGCTTCCTCTTCGCGCGCTTCCGCTTCCCGTGCCGCGTCGTCTACGTGGTCGACGAGCCGCAGCGGCGGGGCTTCGCCTACGGCACCCTGCCGGGCCACGCCGCACGCGGCGAGGAGGCGTTCCTCGTCGACCGCCGCGACGACGGGTCGGTGTGGATCACGATCCGCGCCTTCTCCCGGCCCGCGACCCCGTTCTGGTGGCTCGTGGACCCGATCCTCCGCGTCGTGCAGCGCGTCTTCACCCAGCGCTACCTCCGCGCGCTCGCCGGCCCGATCCCCGACGCCTCGGTCTGATGCCGTCCACCCTCCCGGCCGGCGATCCCGCTCCGGCCGACGGCACCCTCCCGGCCTCCGTCGCGGTCGGCGCCGAGGCGCGCGACCTCGGGGTCTACCTGCACGTGCCGTTCTGTCGCGTGCGCTGCGGCTACTGCGACTTCAACACCTACACCGCCGACGAGGTCCGCGGCGTCCGGCGGGAGGACTACGCCGACCAGGCGATCGCCGAGGTGCGGATGGCCCGCGAGATCCTCGCGCGCGCGGGCGTCGGGACCCGCCCGGTCAGCACCGTCTTCTTCGGCGGCGGCACCCCGACGCTGCTGCCGGTGGCGGACCTCGCGCGGATGCTCGACGCCGTCCGGGGCGCCTGGGGGCTCGCCCCCGATGCCGAGGTCACCACCGAGGCCAACCCCGACTCCGTGGACCGGGAGGCGCTTCGGGCGCTCGCGGCTGCCGGCGTGACCCGGGTGAGCTTCGGCATGCAGTCCGCGGTGCCGCATGTGCTGGCCACCCTCGAGCGCACCCACGATCCCGACCGCGTGCCGCTCGTGGTCGGCTGGGCCCGCGAGGCGGGTCTGGCGGTCAGCCTCGACCTCATCTACGGCGCCCCGGGTGAGACGGCCGAGGACTGGGAGCGCTCGCTCGAGGCGGCGCTGGCGCAGCATCCGGATCACGTCTCCGCCTACGCGCTCATCGTCGAGCAGGGCACCCGACTGGCCCGGCAGGTCGCCCGCGGCGAGGTCGTGGCACCGGACGACGACCTGCAAGCCGAGCTCTACGAACGTGCGGATGCCCTCCTCACGGCGGCCGGCTACTCCTGGTACGAGGTGAGCAACTGGGCGCGGTCGGCCGCCGATCGCTCCCGCCACAACCTCTCCTACTGGACGGGCCAGGACTGGTGGGGCATCGGTCCGGGCGCGCACAGCCATGTCGGCGGGGTGCGCTGGTGGAACCTGAAGCACCCGGCCGCGTACGCCGACCGGATCCGAGCCGGGCTCTCGCCCGCGCACGCGCGGGAGCTGCTGGACGACGAGACCCGCCGGGTGGAGCGTGTGCTGCTCGAGACCCGGATCGCCGGGGGGCTGCCGCTCGAGGCTCTCGAGCCCGCGGGTCGCGCGGAGGTGGCGGCGCTCATCGCCGAGGGGCTCGTCGAGGGCCGCCCCGCGATCCACGGTCGCGTGGTACCGACCCTCCGCGGGCGGCTTCTCGCCGACACGGTCGTGCGCCGCCTGCTCACCGACTGAGCGCGGGAAGGGAAGAGGGCCCGGATCAGGCGGATCCGGGCCTTCCGCGATGCGCTACTTGATGAGGCGGATGGTGAGCGGGTACCGGTAGCTGCCGCCCGCGTTGACCTTCGAGAACCCCAGGATGCTCCAGACGATGTCGAGCACCCAGACGGCGAGGTAGGGCAGCCACCCGATCAACGTCCAGATCCCGAACGTCACGACGGTCAGGATCGCATTGAGGATGCTGTAGGCGACGACGACGATGACGAGCGTGATCTGGAAGTTCAGTGCTTCCTTGCCCTCGCGATTGGTCAGGGCCCCGCGGTCCTTGAACACCAGCCAGATGATGAGCGAGGGGAGGATCCCGATGATCCCGCCGAGGTGGGCGATGCCGGCCCACTGCTTGTCCTCGGCGGCGCTCAGGGGCGCGGCCGCGGCCGGGGCTGCGGGGGGAGGAGGAGTGTCGGTCATGAGCGGTCGGGCCTTCCAGTCTCGGAGAGCGGACGCCCCCGTGCGGGAGTGCGTCCATCGCGCCGATGCACAGCCGGTGCTCAGCATGCGACGCCACACAAGCTAGTGCCTCCCGGGGTCCAGTACCAGGCATGAGACGGGGGACGTCGCGCTAGACTTGGCAGTCGTCCCCGTCGAGTGCCAGCGCGGAGCGGTACGGGACGTCGGGCCGCACGCCCGAACAGAATCGGGAGGAGCGCGCGATGGTGTCCGAGCGCAGCCTCGCCGTGCTTCGCGTCATCGTGCAGGACTACGTGGCCACCCGTGAGCCGGTCGGGTCGAAGTCGATCGTCGAGCGGCACTCCTTCGGGGTCTCGTCGGCGACGATCCGCAACGACATGGCCCTGCTCGAGGAGGAGGATCTGATCGCGGCGCCGCACACCTCCTCCGGTCGCGTCCCCACCGATAAGGGGTACCGGGTCTTCGTCGACCAGCTGGCCGATCTGCGTCCCTTGAGCGGGCCGCAGCGGCAGGCCATCGAGGCCTTCCTCGACGAGGCGGAGGACCTCGACGACGTGCTGTCCCGAACCGTGCGGCTGCTCTCCGAACTCACGCACCAGGTGGCGCTGGCGCAGTACCCGAGCTTCGGCGGCGAGCGGGTGCGTCATGTCGAGCTGGTCTCGCTCGGCCCGCACCGGCTGATGACGGTGCTCATCACCGATTCCGGGCGGGTGGATCAGCGGATCTCGGACCCCGGCGAAGAGGTCGACGAGACCTACCTCGCGGAGTTGCGGGCGCGGCTGAACACCGACCTGGGCGGCCTCGGGGTGGGGGAGGTGCCGACCGCCCTGCAGCGGCTCACCGGGACGGTGGCACCCGCGCGGCAGTCGATCGTCGACGCGGTGACCGCGAGCCTCGTCGAGCAGGTGCACGCGACCCGCCGGGACCGGCTCGTCATGGCCGGCGCCGCCAACCTCGTGCGGACCGAGAGCGACTTCCAGGGCAGCATCTACCCGGTGCTGGATGCGATCGAGCGCCAGGTGACCCTGCTCAAGCTCTTCGGCGAGATGGAGATCGACGGGGCCGGGGTCGCGGCGCGGATCGGGCGGGAGAACGCGGGCACCGGGCTCGAGGAGACGAGCGTGCTGGCCGGCTCCTACTCGTCCGGCGGATCCCGTGCGCGGCTGGGCCTCGTCGGCCCGATCCGGATGGACTACTCGAACAACATGGCGGCCGTGCGCGCGGTGGCGCGCTATCTGACCCGGCTGCTGGGTGAGGACTGATACGTGGCCACGATCGACCACTACGAGGTGCTGGGCGTCGCTCGCGACGCGTCTCCCGAGGAGATCAAGCGCGCCTACCGGCGGCTCGCGCGCGAACTGCATCCGGATGTCAACCCGAGCGAGGACGCTGCCGAGCGCTTCAAGCAGGTGACGCACGCCTACGACGTGCTGAGCGACCCGCAGCAGCGGCAGCGCTTCGACCTGGGCGGCGACGGGGGCGCGTTCGGGGGGCAGGGCTTCGGGTTCGGCGACATCTTCGAGACGTTCTTCAACAACCAGCGCCAGAGCGCCGGACCGCGCGCGCGCACCGAGCGCGGTCAGGGTGCGCTGCTGCGCATCGCGGTCGACCGCCCGGAGGTGGTCGTCGGCGCCCCGCGCGACATCGAGGTCGACACCGCGGTGCTCTGCCAGACCTGCCAGGGCAGCTGCACCCAGCCCGGGACGCACGAGCAGACCTGCGACATCTGCCGCGGCACCGGACAGATCCAGCGCTCGGTGCGCTCGCTCCTGGGCAACGTGATGACCTCCAGTCCGTGCGGCACCTGCCGCGGCTTCGGCACCGTCATCCCGCACCCGTGCGTCACCTGCCAGGGGCAGGGCAGGGTGCGCGCCAAGCGCACCATCGACGTCGACATCCCGGCCGGCGTCGACACCGGCATGCGCATCCACCTGCCCGGCGAGGGCGAGGCCGGCCCGGCGGGCGGTCAGAACGGCGACCTCTACCTCGAGGTGAAGGTGCGCCACCACGACGTGTTCAGCCGCAGCGGTGACGACCTGCTCGCGACGCTGGAGGTGCAGATGACCGACGCGGTGCTCGGCACCCACGCGCGCCTGGACGGGCTCGACGGCGAGCCGATCGAGATCGAGGTGAAGCCGGGCGTGCAGTCCGCCGACATCGTGACGGTCAAGGAACGCGGCATCACCCACCTCCGCGGCGCGGGCCGCGGCGACCTGAAGGTCGGCATCCAGGTCGTGACGCCGGTGCGGCTCAACTCGAAGGAGAAGGCGATCTTCGAGCAGTTCCGCGCGAACCGCCCCCCGATCGCCCCGGAGTTCTCCCACTTCCAGCAAGGCCTGTTCGCGAAGCTGCGCGACCGTTTCCTGAACCTCTAGCGCGTCCCCTTTTTCCCCGACAACAGCTGTTGTCGGCGAGAACAGCGGAGATCCCGGGCGTCGGGGCCGAGCACGGCTGTCGTCCCGAACTTCGGAAGCGGGCGAGCGGTCGTCCCGAGCCGTTCCGAGCCGGGCGGAGGCGTGCGGCGGCAGCCTCGAGCCGACCCCCGGCGAGCGCCATCCGCGATAGTGGACGCATGGCGTGGCTGTACCTCGGTGAGCTCCCGGACGCGGTCGCGATCGGGGATCGCGTGCGCCTCGACGGGGACGAGGCGCGCCACGCGGTCCACGTGGCGCGGGCGCGGGTGGGCGAGCGGCTCGCCATCGGCGACGGGGCCGGGCGCGTCGCGCTCGGCATCGTCACCGGGGTGGCCGACGCCGAGCTCCGCCTCGAGGTCGAGGAGCTGCGCATCGAGCCGGTGCCGAACCCGGAGCTGTGGCTCGTGCAGGCGCTGGCCAAGGGCGATCGGGACGAGCTCGCGATCCAGGCGGCCACCGAGCTCGGAGCGTCCGGGATCGTGCCATGGGCGGCCGAGCGCTCCGTGACGCGCTGGGAGGGGCCGAAGGCGGCGAAGGCGCACGCGCGCTGGGCCGCCATCGTGCGCGAGGCGGCCAAGCAGGCGATCCGCTCGCGCGTGCCCGTTGTCGCGCCGCTGGCCCGGCTCGGCGACCTCGCGCGGATGCCGGGAGCCGTGCTCGTGCTGGAGCCGACGGCATCCGCTTCGATCTCCTCCGTCGACCTGCCCACGGAGGGGCGGATCGCGCTCGTGGTCGGACCGGAGGGGGGCGTGACGCCTCGCGAGCTCGACGCGCTCTCGGCTGTCGGCGCCGTGCCGGTGCGCCTGGGTCCGGAGGTGCTGCGCACATCCACGGCGGGTCCCGCGGCGCTGACCGCCCTGAACCTCCGGCTCGGGCGATGGTGACCCCGCCGGCGACATGGGGCGGCGGCGAGTACCTCCGCCTCGGGCCGGGCGAGGAGCGTCCCGCCATCGTCGACGCGCTCGCCGACGGATCCGTACCGCGGCTCGCCTGGCGCAACGAGCTCGGTGGCCAGACCTGGCGGATCGGCGACCGCTACGTGAAGTGGAGCCCCCGCCGGCTCGGGACCGACCTCCTCGCCGAGGCCGAGCGGATGCGGTGGCTCGAGGGCCGGCACCCGGCACCTCGGCTCCTCGAGACAGGCGAGGAGAGGACGGGGGAGGATGAGACAGCGCAGGGGAACCTCTCCGCCGCGAGCCCGGGCGAGTCGGCCGTCGCCGAGCGCTGGCGGGCCCGGCCCGAGCGGGCCGTGCGCGTGATCGCCGGGGGACTCCGCCGGCTGCACGCGCTGCCGGTGGACGCGGTCCCGGCCGGCTGGACCTCGTGGCTGACGCGGGAACCGGCGGCGCTCGGCCCGCGGCCTCCGATCGAGCGTCCGGTCCTCGCGCACGGCGACGCGTGCTCACCGAATACGCTGATCGCTCCGGACGGGTCCTTCGCGGCCCACGTCGACGTGGGCGACCTCGCGGTCGGCGACCGCTGGGCCGACCTCGCCGTCGCGACCATGGCGATCGGCTGGAACTACGGTGCGGGCTGGGACGGCGCCTTCTACGACGCCTACGGCATCCAGCCCGACGCGGAGCGCATCCGCTGGTATCGAGCGCTCTGGCACGCCGAAGCGTGAGGTCGACGGCGCCGGTAATCTGCCAGCGGCGAACGAGAGGGAGTCACACCATGGCCGAGACGAAGAGCAGCGGATTCACGGCGGAGGAGAAGGCGGCGATGCGGCAGCTCGCGAAGGAGCGGAAGGCGAGCGCGAGCCGCGAGGAGGGGGTGCGAGCCGTGCAGGAGGCGATCGCCAAGATGTCGGACGAGGATCGCGCGCTGGCGGAGCGGGTGCACGCGATCATCACCGAGGCCGCCCCGGAATTGAACCCGAAGACGTACTACGGGATGCCGGCCTATGCGCGCGACGGGAAGGTCATCGTCTTCTTCAAGAACGCCGGCAAGTTCACGGAGCGCTACGCGACGCTCGGCTTCGAGTCCGTCGCGGCCCTCGACGAGGGCACCATGTGGCCGACCTCCTGGGCGGTGACGGCGTTGACGACGGCGGACGAGAAGCGGATCGCCGAGCTGGTGCGCCGGGCGCTGGGCTGACCCGGTCCGATCTCGGCATCCGATGTGGCGCCTGAGCCGCGTGCGCATCACCGGCCCCTTCCGCCCCACCCGATACCGAGATCGGACCCGCGTCCCGGTCGCCGCGGCGGTCGCGGCGGCTCGACCGCTCGATCCCGGCGGGGACCGGCGGGCGCCCGTAGACTGGGCCCGATGAGTGATCCGACCGTCTTCCAGCGCATCGCCGCGCGGGAGATCCCGGCCGAGATCCTCTACGAGGACGACGAGGTGATCGCGTTCCCGGATATCGCGCCGAAGGCGCCCGTGCACCTGCTGGTGGTGCCGAAGTCGGCACGGTACGCGAGCGTGACCGAGCTCGCCGCGGCGGATCCGGCGCTGCTCGCCCGCATGGTGGCGGTCGCCCAGAGCCTGGCCGACGCGCGGTGCGGCGGCCAGTTCCGGCTCGTCTTCAACACGGGCGAACGGGCCGGACAGACGGTCCTGCATGTGCATGCGCACGTGCTCGGCTCCGATTCGGAGCGCGGGCTGACGGAAGGCGACCTTGAGTAGCGACGTTCCTGCCGGAGCCGGGAGCGCGCCGGAGCGCGCCGAGCTGGAGGTCGACGGGGTCGCGATGGTGCGCCTCCTCGGGCCGCAGGACCGCCTCCTGCGCACCATCGAGCGCCAGTACCCGGCGGTCACGGTGGTCGTCCGCGGGAACCGCGTGACCCTCGAGGGCGAGGGCGAGCAGGTGCGCGCCGCGCGCCGACTGGTGGAGGAGCTCGTGCAGATGGTGCGCGGCGGCACCGACCTCGGTCCCGTCGACGTCGCCAGCTCCGCCCGCATCCTCGAGCGGAACCAGGGCAGCCCCGCCGAGGTGCTGAGCCAGGCGATCCTGACCGCGCGGGGACGCAGCATCCGCCCGAAGACCCTCGGGCAGAAGGACTACGTCGACGCGATCGACCGGAACACGATCACCTTCGGAATCGGCCCCGCCGGCACGGGGAAGACCTACCTCGCCATGGCGAAGGCGGTGCAGGCGCTGCAGCGCAAGGAGGTCGAGCGCATCATCCTGTCGCGCCCGGCGATCGAGGCGGGGGAGCGGCTCGGCTTCCTGCCGGGCACGCTGACGGACAAGATCGACCCGTACCTCCGCCCGCTGTACGACGCGCTCAACGAGATGATGGATCCGGAGCTCGTGCCGAAGCTGCTCGCCGCGGGCACCGTCGAGGTCGCGCCGCTCGCCTACATGCGCGGCCGAACCCTGAACAACGCGTTCGTCGTTCTGGACGAGGCGCAGAACACCACGCCCGAGCAGATGAAGATGTTCCTCACGCGCCTGGGTTTCGGGACGCGGATGGTGGTCACCGGCGACATCACCCAAATCGATCTCCCCACCGCCGCGAGCGGCTTGCGCGTCGTCACGCGGGTGCTCGGGGACATCCCGGACATCCACTTCGCGCGCCTGACCAGCGAGGACGTCGTGCGCCACTCGCTCGTCGGGAGGATCGTGGACGCGTACACCGAGTACGACGAGCGTCAGCTGGCCCGCCGCCACGAGCGGGACCGTGCCGCCGGGGCCGCCGCCGCGCATCCGGATGGCCCGAACCGGGCCGAACGCCGCGGCCGTCCGCCGCAGGACCACCGCCCTCCGTGGCAGCGGTGACCCCGTGAGCACCTCTTCCTTTCCCCCAATTGGTTCACATGACGCTCGTTTCGTCCCCCTTTGCGCCACATCACGAGACGAAGCCGAGTCCCTCCGCTCAACCGCGCGCGGTCGTCATGTGGCGCAAAGGGGGCCGTGGAGCGCGTCATGTGAACCAATTGGGGTAACTGACGCGGCGGACGGGGGGCGAGGGTGAGCATCGAGATCAACAACGAGTCGGGGGTCGCCGTGGACGAGAGCGCGCTCGTGCGGCTGACCGCGTTCGCTCTCGATCACCTGCACGTGCACCCGGATGCCGACCTCGACCTGCTCCTGGTCGATGAGGCCGCGATGGAGCAGCTGCACGTGCAGTGGATGGACGAGCCCGGTCCGACCGACGTGCTGAGCTTCCCGATCGATGAGCTGCGGCCAGGCAGCGACGATGAGCTCACCCCGCCCGGGCTCCTCGGCGACATCGTGCTGTGCCCCCAGGTGGCGGCGGAGCAGGCGGTCGGCGCCGGGCATTCCACCCAGGACGAGCTGAACCTGCTCACCGCCCACGGCATCCTGCACCTGCTCGGCTTCGATCACGCCGAGCCGGAGGAGGAGAAGGAGATGTTCGGCATCCAGCGCGACATCCTCCTCGGCTTCTCCGTCGTCGAACGACGACGGTAGCGCGATGCTCGTCGCGCTGTTCCTCGCCGCCGCGGTGATCCTGGTCGCCTTCGGCGGACTCCTGGCGGCGGCGGATGCGGCGCTCGCCGTGGTGAGCCGCATCGACATCGCCGAGATGTCGGCGGGCAGCCGCGTGCGGCGCTCGCTCGCCGCCATCGCCGACGATCCCGGCGCACACGGCAACGCCGTGAACTTCGTCCGCGTGCTCTCCGAGACCGGGGCCGCCGTGCTGGTCACGCTGGCGTTCTCGACCGTGTTCGGCGCCGAGTGGTGGTGGACGCTGCTCGTCAGCGTGCTGGTGATGACCGCGGCGAGCTTCGTGCTCGTGGGGTCGAGCCCCCGCAGCGTCGGGCGCGCGCATCCGAGGGCGATCCTGCGCTTCTCCGCTCCGCTCGTGCGTCTGCTGCGGGTGCTACTGGGTCCGATGGCGGCGCTGCTCGTCGCACTCGGGAACCGGGTGACCCCCGGACGACCCCGCACGACCACCTTCTCGAGCGAGGAGCAGCTGCTCTCGATGGTCGACGAGGCCGCCGAGCTGCAGGTGCTCGAGGCGGACGATCGCGAGCTCATCCACTCCATCTTCGAGTGGGGCGACACCGTCGTCCGTGAGGTGATGGTGCCACGCACCGACATGCAGACGGTGGATCACGACGTGACGGTGGGGGAGGCCACCGCGCTGTTCCTGCGGGCTGGCATCTCGCGGATGCCGGTGGTCGGCAAGGACGCCGACGAGGTGTTCGGCGTGCTCTACCTCCGCGACATCGTCCGGCTCGGCTACGAGCGCCCGCTGGAGGCCCGCACGGAGAGCGTGCGCGCCCTGGCGAGGCCGGCGATGTTCGTCCCGGAGTCGAAGAAGGCCGACGACACGCTGCGCTGGATGCAGCTGCACTCCACCCACCTCGCCCTGGTCGTGGACGAGTACGGCGGCATCGCCGGGCTCGTCACCCTGGAGGACCTCATCGAGGAGCTGGTGGGCGACATCTCCGACGAATACGATCGCGACACCCCGGATGTCACCGTGCTCTCGGAGGGCGTATACCGGGTGAGCGCCCGGCTCCCCACGGACGAGCTCGGCGACCTGTTCGGCATCGAGCTGGACGACGAGGACGTCGACTCGGTCGGCGGGTTGCTCGCGAAGGAGCTCGGGCAGCTGCCGCAGACCGGTTCGAGCGTGCTCGTGTCGGGACTCGTGCTGCGCGCCGAGCGGGTGGAGGGCCGTCGCCGGGTGCTGCGGACGGTGGTGGTGGAGCGCGGCGCGGCGCTCGCCGCCGCCGAGGACGCCCTGGTGCCGGAGGGGCGGGATCGGCGTGTCGAGGACCGAGAGGATGCCGCGCGTGGCTGAGCCGGCGGGGACGGCGTTCCGCTCCGGATTCGCGACCTTCGTGGGTCGGCCGAACGTCGGCAAGTCCACCCTCACCAATGCGCTCGTGGGGGAGAAGGTCGCCATCACCTCCTCGAAGCCGCAGACCACCCGGCGGGCGATCCGCGGGATCGTGCACCGCGCGGACGGGCAGCTCATCCTCGTCGACACCCCCGGCGTGCACCGGCCGCGCACCCTGCTCGGCGAGCGCCTGAACGACGTGGTGCAGTCCACCCTGGCCGACGTCGACGTCATCGGCTTCTGCGTGCCCGCCGACGAGAAGGTGGGACCGGGCGACCGGTGGATCGACGACCAGCTGAACCGGCATCCGCGGGCCCGCCGGCTCGCGATCGTGACGAAGGTGGATGCGGCACCGCGCGCGGTGGTGGCGGAGCGGCTGCTGCAGGTCAGCGAGTTGCGCGACTGGGAGGCGATCGTGCCGGTCTCGGCGGTCAGCAGCGTCCAGCTCGACCTTCTTGTCACGGAGCTCATCCGCCTGCTGCCCGCCTCCGACCCGCTCTATCCCGCCGACGCCGTCACCGACGAATCGCTGGAGGCCCGGATCGCGGAGCTGGTGCGGGAGGCGGCCCTGGAGGACGTGACCGACGAGCTGCCGCACTCGATCGCGGTGACGGTGGACGACATCGTGCAGCGCGACGACCGCGAGCTGGTGGAGGTCTACGCCAACCTCTGGGTGGAGCGCGACAGCCAGAAGGGCATCGTCATCGGGCGCGGAGGCGAGCGCCTGCAGCGCATCGGCGCCCGCGCCCGGGAGGGCATCGAGCCGCTGGTCGGGGCTCAGGTCTTCCTGTCCCTCCGGGTGAAGGTCGCCAAGGAGTGGCAGCGCGATCCGCGCCAGCTCGGCCGACTGGGTTTCTGACTCGTCGCGGGACGTCCGACCGGTCACACTGAACGAGTGGCCCGGCGGATGCAGCGGAGGCGACTCAGCGTCGCGCTCGCCGTCGCGGTGGTGCTCGTGGCGACGCTCGCCGGGTGCGCGCAGCCCCGCACGCGGATGCCCGCGAGTCTCGGGGCGGGCTTCGTCGCCAGCGTCCTCCTGACCTGCATCGACCGGCTCAGCCCGTCAGCGGACGGTGACCGGCAGCCTGTCGTCGTGGAACCCCGTCGGCTGGGGTGGGTGGTGAGGGTCGGTGATCTCACGGTCCGGGGTGACGATCGCGGGGACGACACCTGGTCGATCGGGCCGCGGACGGACTACGTGGCAGCCGGTCTCGCCATCCCGCGCTTCCTCGGCTGCGTCGACCGGCATCCGCTCGACTGGGCGCTCGCCCGAGCCGACTCGCCGGTGCTGCGGGCCCAGCTCTACCCCTACCTCCGCGGGGAGCTGATGCCCTGCCTCGAGCGCTTCGGCGCGGACTCCGGCGACCTCCCCTCGGCCGCCGACTACGTCGCCGGTCGCGAGTGGTTCGATCCCTACCGGCTCGTCGCGTTCCGCGGGCTCGCGGAGGTCCGCTCGATCCAGGCCGCGTGTCCGCCGGCACCGCCCGCGGTGCTGGCCGCTCTGCCCTCCGGTTCGGGATGAGGATCCGCCGCTGCGCCTCCGTGTTCGCGGTCGCCGCGGACCGGGCCGGTCCTGCTTCATCCAGACGTGGTGTCCGTTCGCTCCGCCGGACGTGACGATCTCGGCGCGGCTCGCCGCGGCATCCGCGGTGCCCGGAAGCGCGTCCTGCTAGGCTTTCGGAGGCCGCCATCCCGGCGGCCGCGCCCGGTACCGCCGGGCGACCCATCCGGAGCAGGCCGGCACGAAGCTGGTCACCGGTGGTGGTCTTCCGAGCACGACACGGGCAGTGAGCCCGGTGTCGGGTCCGCGCGGAGCGCTTCTACTGTTGACCAGATCGCGATCAGTACCGCATCCTTCCTGCCCGCTCCTGCTCCGTGCAATGCCGCCCATGTGCGGCAGCAAGGAGACGACCTGTGGAAGGTCCCGAGATCACCTCCGCCGAGGCCGTTCTGGACAACGGCCGCTACGGCACCCGAACCGTCCGCTTCGAGACCGGCCGGCTGGCCCAGCAGGCGCAGGGCGCCGTCGCCGCCTACCTCGACGAGGACACCATGCTGCTGAGCGCCACCAGCGCCGGCAAGCACCCCCGCGAGGGCTTCGACTTCTTCCCCCTCACGGTCGACGTCGAGGAGCGCGCGTACGCGGCCGGCAAGATCCCCGGCTCGTTCTTCCGCCGCGAGGGCCGCCCCTCCACCGAGGCGATCCTGGTCTGCCGGCTCATCGACCGCCCGCTGCGCCCGACCTTCGTCGAGGGCCTGCGCAACGAGGTGCAGATCGTCATCACCGTGCTGAGCATCGCCCCTGACGAGTTCTACGACGCCCTCGCGATCAACGCGGCGTCCGCGTCGACCCAGATCTCCGGCCTGCCGTTCTACGGACCGGTCGGCGGCATCCGCCTCGCCCTCATGCCGGGCAACGGCAACGGGGCCGACCAGTGGGTCGCGTTCCCCACCCACAGCCAGCTTGCCGAGGCCGTGTTCGACCTCACCGTCGCCGGCCGCCTCGTCACCGACCGGAACGGCACGGAGGACGTGGCGATCATGATGGTCGAGGCGGAGGCGACCGAGGGCAGCTGGGAGCTCATCCGCAGCGGCGCCACGAAGCCCGACGAGTCGGTCGTGGCGCAGGGTCTCGAGGCGGCGAAGCCGTTCCTCGCCCAGCTCATCCGCGCCCAGCGGTCGCTGGCCGAGCAGTCGGCCAAGCCGATCGCCGAGTACCCGGTCTTCCCGCCCTACCAGCAGGCCACCTACGACGTGGTCGCCGGCTACTCCTGGGACGAGCTCGGGCCGATCTACCGGATCGCCGACAAGGTCGAGCGGCAGAACGCGGATGACGCGCTCAAGGACCGCGTGAAGGCGCACGTCGCCCACGAGGTCGCCGAGGGGCGGCTCCCCGCGTCCGCCTCCGGGGAGGTCTCGGCGGCGTACAAGTCGGTCTCGAAGAAGATCATGCGCTCGCGGGTGCTCACCGAGGGCATCCGCATCGACGGTCGTGGCCTGAGCGACATCCGGGCACTCGACGCCGAGGTGCAGGTCATCCCGCGCGTGCACGGTTCGGCGATCTTCCAGCGCGGCGAGACCCAGATCCTGGGCGTCACCACGCTGAACATGCTCAAGATGGAGCAGCAGATCGACTCCCTCGCGCCGGTGACCAAGAAGCGCTACCTGCACCACTACAACTTCCCGCCCTACTCGACCGGCGAGACCGGACGGGTCGGGTCGCCGAAGCGCCGCGAGATCGGGCACGGCTTCCTGGCCGAGCGCGCGCTCGTGCCGGTGCTGCCGCCGCGCGAGGAGTTCCCCTACGCGATCCGTCAGGTGTCCGAGGCGCTCAGCTCCAACGGCTCCACGTCGATGGGCTCCGTGTGCGCCTCGACCCTGTCGCTGCTGAACGCCGGTGTGCCGCTGCGCGCGCCGGTGGCCGGTATCGCCATGGGCCTGATCTCCGACGAGGTCGATGGGGAGAAGCGCTACGCGGCCCTCACCGACATCCTCGGCGCGGAGGACGCGCTCGGCGACTTGGACTTCAAGGTCGCCGGCACGAGCGAGTTCGTCACCGCGATCCAGCTCGACACCAAGCTGGCGGGGCTCCCGTCCTCGGTGCTGGATGGCGCGCTGAAGCAGGCCAAGGAGGCGCGCACCGCGATCCTCGCCGTGCTGAACCAGGCGATCGACGGCCCGGACGAGATGGCGCCGACGGCACCGCGCGTCATCAGCGTGCAGATCCCGACCGACAAGATCGGCGAGCTGATCGGCCCGAAGGGCAAGACGATCAACTCGATCCAGGATGAGACCGGCGCCGACATCTCCATCGAAGAGGACGGCACCGTGTACATCGGTGCGGTCGACGGCCCGTCGGCCGAGGCCGCCCGCGCGCGGGTGCTCGCGATCGGCAACCCGGTCAACCCCGAGGTCGGGGAGCGCTTCCTCGGCACCGTCGTGAAGATCGCGACCTTCGGCGCGTTCGTCTCCCTGCTTCCGGGCAAGGACGGCCTGCTGCACATCTCCGAGCTGCGCAAGCTCTCCGGCGGCAAGCGCGTGGAGAACGCCGAGGATGTCGTCTCGGTGGGCCAGAAGATCCAGGTCGAGATCACCAAGATGGACGACCGGGGCAAGCTCTCCCTCGCCCCCGTGGTGGAGGAGACGACCTCCGGTGCGCAGTCCGCGAGCGGCGGCACCGCCTCCGCCGACGCGCCGTCCGGCGACACCGACGGCCGCGCGGCGGCCGAGGTCGGCCCGGAAGCTCCCGCCGAGGGCTGATCCCCACCCCGGAACGGAGCCCGCACCCCTCGAGGGTGCGGGCGCCGTTCCGCATCCCGCGTCCCCACGTCGCAGACAACAGCCGTCCTCGTCCTCGACAGCGGAGATCCCGGCCGTCAGGAGCGACAACAGCTGTTGTCCCGGGACCTGGACCCCGGACGCCGGGCCGGAGGACCCCCGAGGGGGTGCGCTATTCCGTGATCGCGGTGCCCATCAGATGCGCTCGGCCGAGGATCGAGTCGAGCAGGGTGAACCCGATCAGGGCCGGGGTGGCCCCCGCGTCCACCTCGAGCGTCGGCACCGACAGCGCCGACATGGTGAAGAAGTAGCGGTGCTCGCCGTGCCCCTGCGGCGGGGCGGCGCCGAGGAAGCGCGTCAGTCCCGCCTCGTTGACGCCGTGCACGGCACCGGCGGGCAGCAGGCCGGCATCCGGGTTCCCCGCATCGGCGGGCAGCGACGTCGCCTCGCCCGGGATGTCGCGAACCGACCAGTGCCAGAAGCCGCTGCCGGTGGGGGCGTCGGGGTCGTAGACGGTGAGCACGAAGCTCCGCGTGCCCTCCGGGGCTCCGCTCCATTCGAGCGCGGGGGAGCGGTCCTCGCCGCCCGCGCCGAAGATGCCGGATCGGGCGGAGAGCGGCAGGCGCGCACCCTCCGCGAAGTCCGGGCTCCTCAACTCGAAGACCGGCACCTCGGGTAGCCGGGCGTAGGGATCGTTCACGGGGTCTCCTTCGATTCGCGCACCCGTCTCACGCTAGTACCGGGCCCCCGAATGACCCGGTGCATCCGGCCCGCTCCCACTTCGGCGGCGGCTCGGTAACGATTCGGGATGCCGACGTCACGGCGTCGGCGGGCTGCGTTAGCCTTCCCGCACGCGACGTCGACCCGAGGAAATCCGGCCTCCGAGCGCGTCGGTAGGAGCGAGCGGATGGCGGAGCCCACCGGTCCCGGTGCACCCGATGAGCGTCCCGGCGCCGGTGCCGGAGTGGACCGCATCACCACCGAGGAGACCGCCGCGATCGTGGGAGCCCCCCTGCCCGTGCGCCGTCGGGTGGGCTCGACCGAACTCGAGGTGTTCCCGGTCGCCCTGAGCGGCAAGGTGTTCGGTTGGGGCGTGGATGCGGCCGAGACCCCGGCGATCCTGGATGCGTACCGCTCGCTCGGCGGCAACTTCGTCGACACCGCCGATGTCTACGCCGGGGGACGCAGCGAGATCATGATCGGTCGGTGGATGCGCGAATCGGGCGCGCGCGAGGAGATGGTCGTCGCGACGAAGGTCGGCAAGTCCCCCGATAACCCCGGGCTGTCCGCCCGGGCCGTCACCGCCTCCGTCGAGGATTCCCTCCGTCGCCTGCAGACCGACCGCATCGACCTGCTCTACCTGCACATCGACGACCCGCGGGTCGAGTTCGACGAGACCCTGCTCGCCGTCGACGATCTCATCCGCTCCGGGAAGGTGCGCTATTTCGGCGGCTCCGACCACACCGGCGAGCGCCTCTTCCTCGCCCGGATCGCCTGCGGGCTCCTCGGGGTCGCGCCGCTCGTCGCCCTGCAGAATCAGTACCATCTCCTGCACCGCGCCGAGTACGAGCAGGGGCTCGCCCAGGTCGCCGAGCAGCAGGGCCTCGCGGTCATGCCGCGCTTCGCCCTCGCCGGCGGCTTCCTCAGCGGCAGGTACCGGACCCGCGCGGACCTGCGGGGGAGCGCGAGCGGGCGGCAGCTCGGCCGCTACCTGACTCGGCGCGGCTCGAGGGTGCTGCACGCGCTCGACGACACGGCCCGCGCGCACGACGTCGCCCCGGCGACCATCGCGCTGGCCTGGCTGCTGGCCAAGCCGCACGTCGTAGCCCCGGTCGTCTCGGCGACCCGCCGGGAGCAGGTGGTCGACCTGGCGGCCGCGGCGCGGGTCCGGCTCAGCCGCCCCGAGCTCGAGCGCCTGGACCGTGTGAGCGCCGGGCTGTAGCCGTCGCCTACGCGACGGCGGCGAGCACCCGCTCGAGCACTCGCTCCAGCGCGGCCTTCGCCGCCACCGGGTCGCCGGCGTGCGCGCCCGCGACCGCGCCGTCGCGGGCGAGCAGCAGCTCGTCCACGGCGTCTCCGGGCAGCGGATGTCCGAGCTGACGCAGCGCGGCGGCCACGATGTCCGCTCGCCACTCGCGGTGCTCGCGCACGTGCTGGCGCACGGGATGCCGAGCACCCGGGAACTCGGCCGCCGCGTTCAGCATCGCGTCGCCGCGGAAGTCGGCGCTCGAGATGTCCTCGATGGCGTCGCGCACCACACCGCGCACCACCTCGGACGGCGTGCTCCGTGTCGCCGTGCGCTCGACCTCCGACCTGCTGCGGTAGGCGACGTAGTCGAGGATCAGCCGGTCCTTCGATCCGTAATGCTTGTAGAAGGTCGCCTTGGTGACCCGTGACTCGCTGATCAGGCGGTCGATGCCGACGCCGCGGATGCTCTCGGATGTGAAGAGCGCATCCGCGGTCTCCAGGATGCGGCGCTTGGCCGGTGCCATCGGCCGTTCGGGCGGCGTCGGGGCAGGGTCGGTCACGGTGGCTCCTCGGGTTCGGGTGCGGGCCGGGGAGACCGTCGGACCGGCGGCTCGGGACGCTCGTCGCGAGCGGGACGACTCGCGGACATCCGCCGGTACGACGGCCTGGGACTCCTCGGCCGCACCTCCCGATACTAGAGCCAATGCGGACAGACTGATCTGTCTATTCTTCCCGAGTGGATACCCCAGTTCGGGGGATGCCGGGCGGGCTGCGCTCCACGCACGGTGACGTAGGCTCGCCGGGTGAACGGTGCGGTCCGCCTCCCTCTCGACGTCCCCGATCTGCGATTCGACGGCTCCGGCGGCTCCCTCGTCCGCCGCAGCGTGCTGCCGAGCGGCGTGCGGGTCCTCTCGGAGCGGGTGCCCGCCGCCCAGAGCGCCACGGTCGGTTTCTGGGTCGCCGTCGGCTCGCGGGATGAGGCCGAGGGCGGCTACGGCTCGACCCACTTCCTCGAGCACCTCCTGTTCAAGGGCACGCGCGCGCGCACCGCGCTCGACATCGCGGTCTCCTTCGACGCCGTCGGCGGCGAGAACAACGCGCTCACCGCCAAGGAGCACACCTGCTACTACGCGAAGGTGCGTGACCGCGATCTGGAGATGGCGGTCACGGTGCTCGCCGACATGTTCTGCGCATCCGTGCTCGACCCGGAGGAGTTCGAAAACGAGCGCGGGGTCATCCTCGAGGAACTCGCGATGGCCGACGACGACCCGGCGGATGTCGCGAACGAGCGATTCTTCGAAGCCGTGTTCGGAGCGCATCCGCTGGGCCGCCCGATCGGCGGCAGCCCCGCCTCGATCGCCGGAGTCACGCGCGACGCGGTCCACGCGCACTACCGCGCGAACTACCGCCCGCAGGATCTGGTGGTGACGGTCGCCGGTGCCGTCGACCACGACGTCCTGCTCGACTGGCTCGCCCGGGCTCTCGCGGAGGCCGGCTGGGATCCGGCGCGCGAGGCGACACCGGTGCCGCGCCGCACCCCGCTCGGCCGGCCCCTGCAGCGCGGCTCCGCGCTCACCGTGGTGGAGCGACCGCTGGAGCAGGCGGTGGTGATGCTCGGTTCGTCGGGCTTCCCGGCGGCGGACGCCCGCCGGCCCGTCATCAGCGTCCTCAACTCGGTGCTCGGCGGGGGGATGTCGTCGCGGCTGTTCCAGGAGATCCGCGAGCGCCGGGGCCTGGCCTACTCGGTCTACTCCTTTGCGGCCGGGTACTCCGACGCCGGACTGTTCGGCATGTCAGCCGGCTGCTCGCCCCAGCGCGCGGGGGACGTCGCCGAGCTGCTGCTCGCCGAGCTCCACCGGCTCGCCGCGGACGGCATCACCGACGCCGAGCTGGCGCGGGCACGCGGCCAGCTGGGCGGCGCATCCGCCCTGGCACTCGAGGATTCGGATACGCGGATGTCGCGCCTCGGCCGGTCGGAGCTAACCCTGGGCGAGTTCGTCGATCTCGACGAGACGCTGCGCCGGCTCGAGGGGGTGACGCCTGATGCGGTGCGCGCGCTCGCAGTGGAGTTCGCGGAGCGCCCCCTCTCCCTCACCGCGGTCGGCGCCGTCGACGCGTCGGCGTTCCCCCTCGCGGTCGACGCGGCGGCGTGACGTGTCGCGCTACCTCTACCTGGTGCGGCACGGCGAGCAGCAGGATGCGGAGCACGGGCTTCCGGACGGGCCGCTGAGCCCCCGCGGCGTCCGGCAGGCCCGCGCGGTTGCCGAACGGCTCTCGGGTGTGCCGTTCCACGCCGTCTGGACCTCACCCCTGAAGCGTGCGCTGGAGACCGCGCGCATCATGGCCGAGCGGATGCCCGCACTCGAGGCCCAGCCCTCGATGCTGCTGATGGACTGCATCCCCACCGGGCCGACGCCGGAGATGCCGCACGGCTACGCCCCCTTCTTCGGCGGGGTCACCGAGGACGAGATCGCCGCCGGCGAGGCGCAAATGGCGGACGCCCTGGAGGAGTGGCTCACCCCCTCTCGCGGCGATTCGCACGAGCTGCTGATCACGCACAACTTCGTCATCGCCTGGTTCGTCCGGGCCGCCCTCGGCGCGGAGACCTGGCGTTGGATGACGGTGAATCAGGCGAACTGCGGGCTCAGCATCGTCCGGGTCCGCTCCGCGAAGGGGCCGGTGCTGATCACCCACAACGACCTCGGCCACCTCCCGCCCGAGCTCCGCACCGGTCTGCCGGTGGACCAGCCCTACTAGCGGAGGGCGGACCTACCGGGCACCCAGATCCTTGCGGTACCAGTCGGTCGCGTTGGGGTTGTCGTTGTAGGGCTCGATCCGGGCGTAGCCGAGGCGGGCGTACAACGCACCGGCCGCTTCGAGCACACGGTTCGTGTCCAGCACCAGCTCCGTCGCCCCGAGCTCGCGCGCCCGGCGTTCGAGCTCCTCCAGCAGCGCCCGCCCGTGACCGCCGCCCCGCGCCTCGGGTCGCACCCACAGGTGCTTCACCTCGTACCGGACGGCGGGAGGGGTGACCTCCAGCCGCCGGATGCCGGCGCAGCCGCGGGGCTCGCCGTCGGCGTCGAGCACGAGGAAGACCCCGTCCACGAACGCCTCGCCGGCCGGCAGCACCGCGCGGTAGCGTCCCAGCTCGATGGGGAAGGAGCCGGTCCGCTCCGCGAAGTAGTCCTCGAGCAGGCGCCGGGCATCGGGCGCGTCCGGCCGCGCGGCGCGGAAGCGGCGGGCGGACACGCCCCGAGCCTAGGCTTGCCCCTTGGTCACCCGGGTCGCCGTCGTCGGAGCGACCGGGCGGATGGGGCGCCTCGCGCTGGATCTGATCGGCGATGCCCCCGACCTCGAGGTCGCGGCGACGCTCGACTCGCGGACCCCGCTCGAGGCGATCCAGGGCAGCGACCTGGTGCTCGACGTCAGGGCGCCGGCGGCCTCGCCCGGCATCGTCGACGCGGCACTCGAGCGCGGCATCCCGGCCCTCGTGGGCACCTCCGGCTGGAGCGCCGAGCGGCTCGCGACCCTCGAGCAGCGCCTGCGCGAGCTGCCCGACCTCGGGGTGATCGTCGTGCCGAATTTCTCCATCGGCTCGGTGCTCGCCACCCGGTGCGCCGAGATCGCCGCCACGTACTTCGACTCCGCCGAGATCGTCGAGGCGCATCACGCGGGCAAGGTCGACTCGCCCTCCGGAACCGCGATCCGCACCGCCGAGCGGATGGCCGCGGCGCGGCGCGAGCTCGGTCCCGTCGCGGCGCCGCACGCCGACCAGCGCGCCCGCGGCCAGCAGGTGGCCTCGATCCCGGTGCACAGTCTCCGGCTCGCCGGGGTCGAGGCCCGGCAGGAGGTGATCTTCGGCGGCACAGGGGAGACCCTCAGGCTCACCCACGACACGTACTCCTCCCGCGCCTACGAGGCCGGGATGCTGCTCGCGCTGCGGGCCGCCCCCGGCAATCACGGACTGCTCGTCGGGCTCGACGCGCTCCTGACGCGATGAGCCGCCTCGTCCGCCTCGAGCATGCGACCCGCGTCGCGCGCGCCCGTGCCGCCGCGATCCTCATGGCCGTGCTGCTGCTGCTGTACCTGTTCGTGGCGATGGGGTACGCCATCACCTTCATCCGAATCGGCGAGCCGGTGGCCACCGGGCTCGGGGTCGCGCTGCTCGTGCTGCCGCTGATCGGCGTCTGGGCCCTCGCCCTCGAGTTCGCGTTCGCGATCCGCTCCGACCTCCTGGCCGCGCGCCTCGAGCGCGAAGGGGGGATACCGGACGAGGGGCTGCCGACCCTGCCGAGCGGCCGCGTCGATCCGACCGCCGCCGATGCGGTCTTCCCGCGCTACCGGGAGGCGGTCGAGGCCGCTCCGGAGGACTGGCGCGCGTGGTTCCGGCTCGGCATCGCCTACGCCGCCAGCGGCGATCGCCGTCGCGCCCGGTGGGCGACCCGGCAGGCGATCCGCTTCTCGCGGGCCTCGGCTCGCGCCTAAGAACGCTTCTTCAGGGCCGCGAGGATCGCGGCCTCGACGGTCTCATGCTGCCAGCGGAAGCCATCGGCCATCAGCCGATCGGGCACCATCAGCATGCTGTCCAGCAGCAGGCGCTGCCCCGCCTCGCCCAGCAGGCGGATGCCCCAGCTCGGCACGGTGAACAGGTACGGCCTGTGCAGGGCCCGAGCGAACTCGTGCGTCACCCGGTCGCTCGTCGCCGGGGTCGGCCCGGCGAGATTGACCGGCCCGGCGAGCTTGGAGCGGAGCAGGTGCCGGATGGCCGCGGCCTCGTCGTGGAGCGAGATCCAGGGCCAGTGCTGCCCGCCACTGCCGAATCGGGATCCGAGGCCGACACCGGTCAGCGTCCGCACCGGCGCCAGGCCCCCGGTGCGCGCGACGACGACGGCCGTGCGCGCCTGCACCACCCGCACCCCGCGCGGCGCAAGGCGCGAGGCGGCCTCCCAGTCGGCGACGACCTGCGGCAGCCAGCCCTTGCCCTGCTCGTCGAACTCCGTGAGGCGCTGCCCCGGCCGGTCTCCGTAGAAGCCCGCAGCCGACGCGGTGATCAGCGTCTTCGGCCGTCGCGCGGCGGGGCTGATCCGGGCGAGGGCCTCCGCGAGCACGGTCGTCGGCACGATGCGGCTCTCTCGGATCTCCCGCCGGTACGCCGGGGTCCACGGGATCCGGCCGATGGATGCGCCCGCGAGGTTGACGATCGCGTCGAAGCCGGCGAGCAGCTCCGCATCGACCGTGCCCGAGCCGGGGTCCCAGGTGCGCTCATCCGCTGCCGTCGCGGGTCGGCGCACCAACTGGACGGCCTCGTCCCCGTCCTCACGGAGCTGGCGCACCAGCTCCCTGCCGATGAGTCCGGACGCTCCGGCCAGCAGGACCCGGAGCGGCTTGCGGGCCCGCGGCATCCGTCAGGCCAGGCTGGCTTCGAGGGTGATCGGGATGCCGGCGAGCGCCTTCGACACCGGGCAGCCGTCCTTCGCCTCGCCGGCGAGGCGATCGAAGTCCTCCTCCGCGAGACCGGGCACCTTCGCACTGACCAGCAGGTGGCTACCGGTGATGCCGCCCTCCTGGACCGAGAAGGTGACGGCCGCGGTGACCTGCAGGCTCTCGGGTGGAGTGCCGTTCTGTGCGAGCGCATTCGAGAACGCCATGGCGAAGCAGGCGGAGTGCGCCGCGCCGAGCAGCTCCTCCGGGGTGGAGGTCGCCGCACCTCCTTCGGAGCGCGCCTTCCAATCCACCTTGAGCTCCGCGGCGTCGGACGAGTCGAGCGAGACGGTCCCGTTGCCGCTCATCAGGTCGCCGAACCACAGGGTGGTCGCTTCGCTGGTCACTGCCATGGGGGATCCTCCTCGACGATGGGGTGGTTTCACTCTAGGGCGGCGCGGCGGGGGAGCGCATCGGCGGTGGAGCGGGCTCCTAGGGTGAGGGTCGTGCCCGATGCCGACGCCCTCGAAGCCGAGTTCCGATCCGACATCACCGTCGAACTGGTGCGCTCCAGCGCGGGCGATTCGGATGTGCTGTTCGCGGCTCGCGTCTCGACGCAAGGGGAGCAGACGCTGGCGACCGCGGCGGCCGGCACCGCCGCATCCGACCGCGACCGCGGGCTGATCAACTACCTCATGCGCGACCGCCACGGGTCGCCGTTCGAGCACAACTCCATGACGTTCTACGTGCAGGCGCCGATCTTCGTTTTCCGCGAGTTCATGCGACACCGGATCGCCTCCTACAACGAGGAGTCGGGCCGTTACCGCGAGCTGCGGCCGGTGTTCTACGTGCCCGGCCCCGAGCGGCGGCTGGTGCAGGTGGGGAAGCCCGGCGCGTACGTCTTCGAGCCCGGCACGGCCGAGCAGCACGCGCTCGTCGACGCCTCGGCGCGCTCGGTGGCCCTGGCCGCGTACGCCTCGTACCGGCGGATGCTCGACGCGGGAGTCGCGCGGGAGGTGGCGCGGATCGTCCTGCCGCTCTCCCTGTACTCCTCGATGTACGTGACGATGAACGCCCGGTCGCTGATGAACTTCCTCTCCCTCCGCACGACGCGCGAGGACTCCCGGTTCCCCTCTTTCCCGCAGCGCGAGATCGAGATGGCGGCGGAGCAGATGGAGGAGCACTGGCGCGCCCTCATGCCCCTGACCTACGCCGCCTTCGAGCAGAACGGCCGCGTCGCGCCCTGACGCCCCCGCCGCTGACCCGCTCCGCCCCCGCTCCGCCCCCGTGCCCCTTCGCGCCGCCCCCGGCCCGCTCCGCCTGCGCTCCTCCGCGCCCGCCTGCGCCGTGCCCGATCTCGGCATCCGGCGTGGCCTGCGGGGCCCATGCGCAACTCGAGCCTCACCCACCACATCGGATGCCGAGATCGGGTCGCTCCTCCCCAGCCCCGAATCTCGAGCGGCTGTCCACCGGCGCTTCTCGGGGCCCGCGGACGTGGACGCTCACGCGGCACCATCCCCCTATGGATGCGTGGCGGGGCGGCCTCGTCCGACGGTCCGAGCTGCGGAGCGCCGGGATGAGTCGCCGCGAGGTGACGCGGCGGGTCTCGGACGGGACTCTGCTGAAGATCCGCTCCGGGTGGTACGGGCGTCCGGATCTCACCCCCGATCAGATCGCGGCGGCCCGGGTCGGCGGCCGCGTGACCTGCCTGTCCTGGGCGAGGCACAGGGGGCTGTGGATCCCGCCGACCGCCGACCGTCTCGTTCACGTCGCCGTGGCGACGAACACCGGGCTCTCCACGCGCGCGGTGTTGCCGCATCTCGTCTCCGATACCCCCGCCCTGATCCGGAGCACCGAGAGGACGCTGGACGGCACGACCTCCGCGATTCGCCATCTGGCGCTCTGTCAGCCGGCGAACATCGCCTACGCCATCGTGGAGTCTGCGCTCCGGGACGGTGCGCTCTCCCCGGAGGAGTGGCGCGCTGTTCTTGCGACCCTCCCCGCCCGGCTGCGACTCCTGCTCGGGCCGGCCGCTCGGCTCTCGGGCAGCGGGTCGGAGTCGGAGTTCGCGTTCCGCGCCCGGGCCATCGGCGTCCCATTCCGCCAGCAGGTCATCATCGGCACAGACCGGGTCGATTTCCTCCTCGCGGATGGACGCATCGTCGAGATCGACAGTCGCGCGTTCCACGATCAGCTGCGTGATCACCGCCGCGATGCGCGGACGCGCGCACTCGGCCGGGAGACCCTGCGCTTCTCGTACGACCAGGTCTGGTTCGAGTGGTCCTCGATCGTCGCGGCGCTGCTCGGCTGAGTGGCCGCCGTGCCGGACCCCGGCATGAACCGATGATGATGCTCGGCATGCGCATCATCCGTCACGGGCGCCCCGCGCTATGCCGAGACGCGGCACGGCTCCGCGGTCCGTTCGCGCTTCGTGATGCGCGAGCACGCGATCCTTCGTCGACGGATGACGCCGCCCCCTCTCCCCGCTCCGCCGCGAGTGCCGTACCCGATCTCGGCATCGCGTGATGCTCGTGTGCCTGCTGTGGCGCGAGCGCCCCACTATCCCCATCCGATGCCGAGATCGTGCCGCGCCGCCGCGCACCCGACGCGCACCGGACCCGCGCCCGAGCCCGCACCCGCACCCGAGCCCGCGCCCGCACCCGCAGCGGGACCGAGGGGCGCACGGGCCCCGGTAGCCTGAAGCCGTGGAGCAGAATCCGTTCGGTCAGGTGCTCGTCGCGCTGGTGACCCCCTTCACCCCCGACGGCGAGGCGGACTGGTCCGACGTCGAGAAGCTCATCGACGCGGTGATCACCCAGGGCGCCGACGGCATCGTCGTCACGGGCACGACAGGGGAGACCAGCACGCTCACCGACCCCGAGAAGGTGCGGCTGGTCGAAGTGGCGAAGGATGTCGCCGCGGGCCGCGCGAAGGTGGTCACCGGAGGCGGGTCCAACGAGACCGCGCACGCGATCGAGCTCTACCGCAAGAGCGAGAAGGCCGGCGCGGACGGCATCATGATCGTGACGCCGTACTACAACAAGCCGACGCAGGCGGGCATCCTGACGCACTTCCGGATGGTGGCCGACGCCACCGACCTGCCGGTGATCCTCTACGACATCCCCGGCCGGACCGGGGTGCCCATCCGCTACGAGACGATCCTGCGCGCGGCGAAGCACCCGAACATCCTGGCCGTGAAGGATGCCAAGGGCGACCTGTCGGAGGTCAGCCGCGTGCTCAATCAGACCGACCTGATCTACTTCGCCGGCGACGACGCGATGGTGCTCCCGACGATGGCGATCGGCGGATCCGGTGTCATCAGCGTCACCGCGAACATCACCGCCACTCCCTACCGCACCATGGTCGACGCGGTGAACGCGAACGACCTCCGCACCGCCACCGCCGCCCACCAGTCGCTCGAGCCGCTGGTGCGGGCGACCATGACCCACGTTCCCGGCACCGTGGCGGCGAAGTACATCCTGCACGGCCTCGGCCGCATCTCCAGCCCCCGTGTCCGGTTGCCCCTGGTGGGTCCGGAGGAGGCGGAGGCCGCGCTGATCGAGGACGAACTGGCCCTGGTCCGGGATGTGCCCGGTGCCGACTTCGGGAACTTCCGACCCGACCGGAACGCCGCGGCGGGCGGAGCCCTGCCGAAGGTCGCCGGCACAACCCGCTGAGGAATCATGCCCCTGCCCCAGATCATCGAGCCGCGCGCGCTCGCCCCCCAGACCCTTCGCGTGGTGCCCCTCGGGGGGCTCGGCGAGATCGGCCGCAACATGACCGTCTACGAGTACGAGGGGAAGCTCCTCGTCGTGGACTGCGGGGTGCTGTTCCCCGAGGAGCACCAGCCCGGCGTCGACCTGATCCTCCCCGACTTCTCCTCCATCCAGGATCGCCTGGACGACGTCGTGGGAATCGTGCTCACGCATGGCCACGAGGACCACATCGGCGGCGTCCCCTATCTTCTCCGGCTCAAGCGCGACATCCCGATCCTCGGCTCCACGCTGACCCTCGCCTTCGTCGAGGCGAAGCTCAAGGAGCACCGGATCGCGCCCTACACCCTCGCGGTGAAGGAGGGCCAGCACGAGCGGCTGGGTCCGTTCGAGACGGAGTTCATCGCGGTCAACCACTCGATCCCGGATGCGCTGGCCGTCGCCATCCGCACACCCGCCGGGCTCGTGCTGCACACCGGCGACTTCAAAATGGATCAGCTGCCGCTGGACGATCGGATCACCGACCTCCGGGCCTTCGCGCGTCTCGGCGAGGAGGGGGTCGACCTCCTCCTCCCCGACTCCACGAACGCGGACGTACCGGGGTTCACTCCGATGGAGCGCGACATCGGACCGGTCCTGGAGAACGTGATCGCGCGCGCGAAGCGGCGCGTCATCGTGGCCAGCTTCTCGAGCCACGTGCACCGGGTGCAGCAGGTGATGGATGCGGCGGTCGCGAACGGGCGCCGAGTCGCCCTGATCGGCCGGAGCATGGTGCGCAACATGGGCATCGCTGCCGAGCTCGGCTACCTCAAGGTGCCGGAAGGCGTGCTCGTCGACCTCAAGGAGGCCCTCGACCTCCCCGACGAGGCCGTGGTGTTCATGTCGACCGGGTCGCAGGGCGAGCCGATGGCGGTGCTCGCCAGGATGGCGAACGGCGACCACCAGATCGAACCGGGCTCCGGCGACACCGTCATCCTCGCCTCGAGTCTCATCCCCGGGAACGAGAACGCCGTCTACCGCGTGATCGACGGGCTGACCCGGCTCGGCGCCACGGTCGTGCACAAGGCCAACGCCCGGGTGCATGTCTCGGGCCACGCCGCCGCCGGCGAACTGCTCTACTGCTACAACATCCTGACGCCGCGGAACGTGCTGCCCGTGCACGGCGAGTACCGGCACCTCACCGCGAACGCGCGCCTCGCGCAGGACACCGGGGTGCCGGTGGCGAATACCTTCGTGGGCGGCAACGGCATCGTGCTCGATCTGCACGCCGGGGTGGTGCGCCAGGCCGGGCAGCTGGACGTGGGATACACCTACGTCGACGGATCGACCGTCGGGGAGCTGACCGACGCCGACCTGAAGGACCGTCGCATCCTGGCGGAGGAGGGGTTCATCTCGATCTTCGTCGCCATCGACCGGCAGACCGGCCGCGTGATCGTCGGCCCGGAGATCCAGTCGCGGGGATTCGCCGAGGACGAATCGGTCTTCGACGACGTGCGGCCGCGCATCGTGCAGGCCCTCGCGGATGCGGCGAAGAGCGGGAACATGGACCAGCGCGGCTACACCCAGGCGGTCCGTCGCACCGTGGGCCGCTGGGTGAACACGCAGCATCGCCGGCGGCCGATGATCGTCCCCGTGGTCATCGAGGCCTGAGACTCAGATGAGCGCGGTGGCGAGCGCTTCGGCGAATCGCCCCGAGGGCTCCGTTCCGAGATCGATGCGCTCCAGCCGCCGCTCCGACCAGAAGTAGAGCGACGAGCTGAGCCCGCCCCCCGGCGTCATCTCCGGACCGCCGGTGGAGAGGGTCTCCGCGAGTTGCGCGAGCTCCTCGACGACCAGCACGGAGTCGCGCCAGATCGTGTGGAACAGCAGCGCGTGGCGATGCGGCACGGCGATGACGACCCCGTGCGGGGCCTCGCCGAACCGCGCCTCGATCGAGGGCAGGTTCGCGGCTTTGGTCGCGACGTAGTGCGATGCGCCGGAGAGCATCCGGATGCCGGGGGCGATCTCGCGCTCGTCGTCGATCCCCTCGGCGGCGCTGGCGCGCCAGCCGTCGTGGAAGAGCTCCTCGACCGTGAAGGGCATCTGCTGGATCTCACTGTCGAGCAGCAGGCGGGGGGTGCCGCCGATGAGCAGCTCGAGGCCGACGTGCAGCCCGGGCGCGACGCGGCGGCTGTAGTGCCAGGAGTCCTCCCCGATCGGCGGGGACGGGAGCAGCCGGGCGCGGACGGCGCGGCGCAGGGCGTCGAGGTGGGCGGTCGGCGGCGGAGGGCCAGGGTGAGCGCGGCGGAGTGCGAGGTCGGCGCCGACGAGAGGCGCTTCGACGGCGTCGACGGAGAATCGCGTCCCGTCGTCCTCGGCTGGCAGAGCGGAGGGTGCGGGACCGAGGTCGCGCGGGAGCGCCGTGCGCGGCGCGGCGGGCGCGGGAGCGCTCGGACGCGGTACGGGTGGGGCGGACCGCGGCAACTCGGTTGCGGCACCGGCAGCGGAAGGCGGGGTCGATTGCCCCGGCCCCGCCGCCGTCGCGCGGAACTCAGGGCCGGCGGAGACCGCAAGGACGGAGGGGGGCGGCGCATCCGCCAACCTCAGCGCCGGGGGCGCCGGGGGCGCCGGGGGCGCCGCGGGTGCCGGGGGAGCCGCGACCGCCGGGTGTGCCGCGACCGCCGGGTGTGCCGCGGGCACCGGGGCGACCGCGGGGGCGCTCGGCGTCGGGTTCGTCGATGCCACGCTCGGGACGGAGGCCCGCGCCGCAACCGGGGAGGGCAGGTCCACCGGGGTCGCCGCCGGTGCCGGCATGCTGGCCAGGAGCTCCCGGGTGAGAGAGGCCTGCGCGGCGCTCGGGGGCCGTGCCAGCTCGGAGCCGGGGCCGGGCACCCGGGTCCCGGGCTCCGGCAGGGCGGGAGCCGGTGCGACCGGGGTGGGGCCGGTGAGCGCGTGACGCTGATCGGCGTACATCTCGAGCACGGCGGTGACGTAGTGCCGGGCCAGCGCGGCCCAGATCCGGCGCGGCTCCACGGCGCAGCGCTCCGCGAGCGGACGGACGGGCAACTGGGTGCCGTCGGTCAGCCGCAGCCGAAGGTCCTCGACGGAGTCGGCCGATTCGAAGACGTCGCGGAACCCCCGCGCATGCAGCTCCGCTGCCATGAGCCGTCTCGCCTCGGTCGCCGCTTCGGGCAGCGGCGTCCTCCGGCCGAATGCTGCCATCGGTCTTCCCCCTGCGGATCAGGATAGGAGCGGGGTCTCCGCGTCCCCATCCCCAGTCGTGGGGTCGCACCGGTCCGCGCTCCCCGGAACCCGGGCACCGCTGATCGCCGTTCGGCCGGACACGCGCCGCGCCTCACCGGACCCGTGGCTCCCCGCGGCTACCGTCGGGCCATGGCCACGAGCACCCGGTCGGGAACCCGCGCGCGCTCCGGCGGCACCCGGTCGACGGCTGCGCGCTCCGGCACCCGCTCGCGCGCCGCCACCTCGACCTCGCAAGCGGTCACCAAGCGACTGCCCGCGGCTCCCCCTCCCGCCCACGAGGGTCCGGGAATAGCGAGCCGGGCCTGGCTGGCTCTGGCCCATCTCGCCGGGGGCGCCGCCCGCGTCTTCGGCACGGAGGGGCTCGAGAAGGAGCAGCGTCGCGACGGGCTGCCGTTCCTCCTCGTGCTGCTCGCCGTGGCGGGTGGAGCGGTCGAGTGGTTCTTCGCCGGCAGCGACGTGGCGACCGCGCTCGACGTGTACACCTTCGGCGGGTTGTTCGGTCGCGTCGCCTACGCCCTTCCCGTCATCATGCTGGTGCTCGCGGTCTGGCTCTTCCGGCATCCGGCGAGCGTGCACGACAACACCCGGCTCGGCATCGGGATGCTGCTCTTCCTCGGCTCGATCAGCGGGCTCTGCCAGGTGGCCGGCGGTGCGCCCTCGGCGAGTGCCGGCGCGGCCGGCCTCGCGAAGGCCGGGGGAGTGCTGGGGTGGCTCGTCGTCTGGCCCTGGGCGGCTCTCGGCGTGCTCGGAGCGTCCGTGGCCCTCAGCATCCTGACCCTCGCCCTGTCGCTCCTCATCATCACCAAGACGCCGCCCAACCGGCTCGGACGGCGTCTTCACGAGCTCTACGCCTACCTGTTCGGCGCGCAGCTGCCCGAGCGTGCCCCGGAGCGGTCGGCGGATGCGCCCGACGACTCCGGTGCGTTCGGCTCGTTCTCGGACCTCGGGCTCGACCTGGCGGACGAGAGCTCGATGCCGTGGTGGCGGAAGGCGCGCAGGCGCCGGGACGAGCCCGCATTCGACAGCCCGGTCGTCGCCCTGACGGGACAGGTCGAGACGGAGGCCGCACCGCACCAGGACGCGTTCGGAGTCGATCTCCTCGAGGACCTCGTGCGGGCCGAGGACGCCGTCAAGCGCTTCACGGGCGAGGTCGAGACCGGCGGTGCCACGGGTATCCGGGACGACGAGACCGCGCTCGTCCCCGCGACGGACCTCGAGCAGCTGCCGCCTGCCCGCCCCCGAGCGCAGCGCCCCTACCGTCTGCCCTCCCCGCAGGTGCTCTCCGCCGGGACCCCGCCGAAGGCGAAGACGCCCGCGAACGACGAGGTCATCCAGGCGATCACGAGCGTGCTGGGGCAGTTCCAGGTGGATGCGCGGGTCACCGGGTTCACCCGCGGGCCGAGCGTCACGCGGTACGAGATCGAGCTCGGCCACGGCGTGAAGGTCGAGCGCGTCACCGCCCTGGCGAAGAACCTCTCCTACGCGGTCGCCTCGAACGAGGTGTCGATCCTCTCGCCCATCCCGGGGAAGAGCGCGATCGGCATCGAGATCCCCAACCGCGACCGCGAGATCGTCTCGCTGGGCGACGTGCTGCGCTCCGGCGCCGCCGCGAAGAGCGCGCACCCGCTCACGATCGGACTCGGTAAGGACGTCGAGGGCGGGTTCGTCGTCGCGAACCTGGCCAAGATGCCGCACCTCCTCGTCGCCGGCTCTACCGGATCCGGCAAGTCGAGCTTCATCAACTCGATGATCACCAGCGTGCTGATGCGCGCCAAGCCCGCCGAGGTGCGGATGGTGCTCGTGGACCCCAAGCGCGTCGAGCTCGCCGCCTATCAGGGCGTGCCGCACCTGATCACCCCCATCATCACCAACCCGAAGAAGGCCGCTGAGGCGCTGCAGTGGGTGGTGAAGGAGATGGATATGCGGTACGACGACCTCGCGTCGTTCGGATTCCGCCACATCGACGACTTCAACCGCGCGGTGCTCGCGAACGAGATCGTGCTTCCTACGGGCAGTGAGCGGAAGCTCCAGCCCTACCCGTACCTCCTCGTCGTCGTGGACGAGCTGGCTGATCTGATGATGGTCGCCCCTCGCGACGTCGAGGACTCGATCGTCCGGATCACGCAGCTGGCGCGCGCCTCCGGCATCCATCTCGTGCTCGCCACCCAGCGGCCATCCGTCGATGTCGTCACCGGACTCATCAAGGCGAACGTGCCCTCGCGGCTCGCGTTCGCGGTGTCGTCGATGACCGACTCGCGCGTCATCCTCGACCAGCCGGGCGCCGACAAGCTGATCGGGCAGGGCGACGGGCTCTTCCTGCCGATGGGCGCCTCCAAGGCGGTGCGAGTGCAGGGCGCATGGGTGCAGGAGACCGAGATCGCCCAGGTCGTCGCCCACGTCACCGAGCAGGCGCGTCCGGAGTACCGGGAGGACGTCGCCGCCCCGGCGGAGAAGCGCGAGATCGACGCCGACATCGGCGACGATCTCGAGCTGCTGCTCCAGGCGGCGGAGCTCGTCGTGAACACCCAGTTCGGCTCCACCTCGATGCTGCAGAGGAAGCTGCGGGTCGGCTTCGCCAAGGCGGGTCGGCTTATGGACCTCCTCGAGTCGCGTGAGATCGTCGGCCCCTCGGAGGGGTCGAAGGCGCGGGATGTGCTGGTCACCCCTGAGCAGCTGGCGGACGTCCTGGCTCAGCTCCGCGGCGGTGCGCCCGGGGGCGGCCCGACCGCCGCGTCCTCGGCGTCGGTCGACCCGATCGAGGAGCAGTTCCGTGGTTATCCTGAGGGAGACGACCCCTCGGACGGGGACGCCTGGGACCTGACCGGCAGGGGGTAGCGCGATGGCGGAACCCCGCCAGAACCCCCTCCGCAGCAATCCGCTGCGCGGGCGGGTGGTCAGCGACGGTGACACGCAGGCCAGCCTCGGCAATGTCGCGAACATCGTCACCGTCGTCCGGATCCTGTGCGCGCCGGTGTTCGTCTGGCTGCTGCTCTCGGACGGCGACCGGGACGGCTGGCTGCGATGGGCGGCGGCCGCGCTGTTCCTCGTCGCGATCCTCACCGACTCCGTCGACGGCTTTCTCGCCCGGCGCCAGAACCTCGTCACCGACTTCGGCAAGCTCGTCGACCCCATCGCCGACAAGATCCTCGTCGGCGCCGCGCTGGTCGGGCTGTCGGTGCTTGGCGAGCTGTGGTGGTGGGTGACGGCCCTCATCCTGCTGCGTGAGGGCGGCATCACGGTCTTCCGATTCGTCGCACTGCGCGACCGGGTCATCCCCGCGTCGCTGGCGGGGAAGGTGAAGACCTGGGCGCAGTCGGTCGCGGTGGCCGTGATGCTCGTACCGCTGGACGGCCTAGTGGGCACCGGGTGGCTGTGGCTGGGCTGGATCCTGATGGCCGTCGCGCTCGCGCTGACCGTCTACAGCGGCCTCGAGTACCTGGTCCAGGCCCGTCGGACCGGCCGCGCACGGCGCACCGGATGACCGACCTGCCCGCGCTCGTCGAGGCACTCCGGAGCCGCGGGCTGACGATCGCCGTGGCGGAGTCGCTGACCGGAGGTCAGGTGGTCGCCGCCCTCGTGGACGTGCCGGGGGCCTCCGCCGTCCTGCACGGCGGGATCGTCGCGTACGCGACCCCGCTCAAGCGCGACCTGGTCGGCGTGGATGCGCGCCTACTCGCCGAGCATGGTGCGGTGCACCCCGAGGTCGCCCGTCAGCTCGCCGACCGGGTGCGCTCGGCGCTGGCCGTCGACGGACGCGCCGCCAGGGTGGGCATCGGCACGACGGGCGTCGCGGGACCGGACCCGCAGGACGGTGTGGCCGCGGGCACCGCCTTCGTCGCGGTCGCCGTCGACGAGGCGATCCTCGTGCGCGAGGTGCACGAGGAGGGAGCACGGGATGCGGTCCGCGCGGCCGCCACGCGGGCGGCGCTCGCTCTCCTCGCGGCGACGCTCGAGGTTCCGCCCCTCTCACTGGGGCTCCCGGAATAACCGCCGTTTCGCGCAGGTTAAACCTGCCGAGTCACACACGTGTCATACAGCGCGCGCTGGTTAGAGTTTCCGAACCGGTGCGGGTACAGTTCCGAATCCCCGGTGTAGCGGACACGTCCGAAGGAGGCAGTCATGGTCCTGGTTCGACAGGAGATCGGCGATGTCCTCCGCGATGTCCGTCTGCAGAAGGCGATGACGTTGCGGCAGGTGGCCGGCCGGGCAAGCGTCGCCCTCGGCTACCTGAGCGAGGTGGAGCGTGGCCAGAAGGAGGCCAGCTCCGAAATCCTCGCCTCGGTCGCCGACGCTCTCGACACCCCGATCTCCGCCATCATGCGTGAGGTCGGTGAGCGCCTGGCCGTCCTCGAGGGCGTGGACGTGGACGTGGTGGGCATGCGGCCGCTCGTCCCCGACACTCTTCCGGACGACCTGGTCGCGCAATTCGACGCGCCGCTCGCGCTGCGCTGAGCCGCCGACCCCCGCATCCTCTCGCCCTCTCTCTTTTCGTCCGGGGCCGTCCGGGGCCGTCCGCTTCCTCCTTGTCCCCAATTGGGCCATCTGAGTGCTGTCGTTGCCCTATTTGCGCCATCTGACAGGGCCGGCGCCGTCGGCGGGGGCGGGCACGCGCGCCTAGCCTGGGACGGATGAAGGTCAGCGAGTTCCGGCGCGCGGTGGTCGAGGAGTTCGGAAGCGGGTACTCCGCCGTCCTCACCCGCGACACGCACCTCGCCGAACTCGACGGCCGCACCGCCGACGAGGCGCTCGCCGCCGGGGTGCCTGCCGGGACGGTGTGGCTCGCCCTGTGCCGCTTCCAGGATGTGCCCGAGTCACGTCGGCACGGGCGTGGGCTTCCCGAGCCGCAGCGCTGACCGCCCCGTCGTGCTTCGATTCCGCCGCGACACGCCGCTCACCTGAGTCGAACATCCGTTCGCCTCGGCGTAGTCTCCTCCCCAGGTGCCATCGGGGACCGGATCTCCACAATCCGACCGAGGGAGCCCGACGATGTCGGACCCCCGTCGTAGCGTGCGAGATGTCGGAACCGGACGGCTCCGACGAAGCCCTGTCGAGGTGCCGGCGACCTTGCTCCATCGGTCAACGGAGGACGACAGAAGACGGGCGACACGACACACGACGCGACAAGGAGAACCGCAATGCCCTCACCAGCAGACCGCGAGAAGGCCCTCGAGACCGCACTCGCCCAGATCGACCGGCAGTTCGGCAAGGGCACCGTCATGCGCCTCGGCAGCGACGAGCGTGCCCCGGTGGCGGTCATCCCGACCGGGTCCATCGCTCTCGACGTCGCGCTCGGCATCGGCGGCATCCCGCGCGGCCGCATCATCGAGATCTACGGCCCGGAGTCCTCCGGTAAGACGACCCTGACTCTCCACGCGATCGCGAACGCGCAGCGGAACGGCGGCATCGCCGCGTTCATCGACGCGGAGCACGCGCTCGACCCCGAGTACGCCCGCAAGCTCGGCGTGGACATCGACTCGCTGCTGGTCTCCCAACCCGACACGGGGGAGCAGGCGCTCGAGATCGCCGACATGCTCGTCCGGTCCGGATCGATCGACCTCATCGTCGTGGACTCCGTCGCCGCTCTCGTGCCCCGTGCCGAGATCGAGGGTGAGATGGGCGACTCGCACGTCGGTCTCCAGGCGCGCCTGATGTCGCAGGCGCTGCGCAAGCTCACCGGCGGTCTCAACCAGACCGGCACCACGATGATCTTCATCAATCAGTTGCGCGAGAAGATCGGTGTGTTCTTCGGCAGTCCGGAGACCACCTCCGGCGGCAAGGCACTGAAGTTCTACGCGTCCGTCCGTCTGGACATCCGTCGCATCGAGACCCTCAAGGACGGCACCGACGCAGTGGGCAACCGCACCCGCGTCAAGGTCGTCAAGAACAAGATGGCGCCGCCGTTCAAGCAGGCGGAGTTCGACATCCTCTACGGGGTCGGCATCTCTCGTGAGGGCAGCCTGATCGACTACGGCGTCGAGCACGAGATCGTCCGCAAGTCGGGCGCCTGGTACACCTACGACGGCGACCAGCTCGGCCAGGGCAAGGAGAACGCCCGCAACTTCCTCATCCAGAATCCGGATGTCGCGGCCGAGATCGAGCGGAAGATCCTCACCAAGCTGGGGGTGGGCGCGCACGCGGCACCGCCGGAGACGGCCTCCGCCGCCACCGTCGATTCGATCCAGACCAAGCTCGCCGCTCGCAAGGCCGTCGGCAGCTGACGTGAGCGGGTCCGAGGGCTGGCTGGCGCCGGTCAGCTATCTGCCTGGCGTCCAGCCGCCTTCGGGCGACCTCCCCACCCCGGCCGGCGTCGACGGTGCAGAGGAAGACGACGACAGCCGTGCCCGCCCGATCGATGCCGCGGAACGGAAGTCCGCGAATCGCGGCTCGGGGCGACGAGCGGACCGTCCCGCCTCCGAGCGGAGCGCCGCCCCGGCCCGCCGCGCCGAGAACGTCTCGCTCGCCGCGCTCACTCGCCGGGGACTGTCGCGGCGGGAACTCGAGCGCACCCTGCGGCAGCGCCAACTCGACGACGACACCATCGCCGCGGAGCTGGCCCGGCTCGAGTCCGTCGGACTCGTCGACGACGTGGCGCTGGCGCAGCAACTCGTCGGCCGGCTACAGGAGCGCAAGGGTCTCGGGCGCACCGCGATCGCCGCCGAGCTCTCTCGACGGATGCTGTCGCCCGCCGCGATCGAGTACGGTCTCGACCTGATCGACTCCGGCGACGAGCTCGCCGTGGTGCGAGAACTGGCGGCGAGGCGGGCACGCCAGCTCGGCGGCCTGGACCGCGACACGGCGGTGCGTCGCCTCACCGGCTACCTCCTGCGCCGGGGTTACTCCGGAAGCACGCTCCGCGCGGCCGTGGACTCCGCGCTCCCCACGACGGGGACCACGAACGGCTCGGTCCGCTTCCGCTGAGGCGCCCGAGCCCGAGGGCGACGGTGACTTACCCTGGTGCGGTGATGAGCGAGACCCGCACCCCGCCCGGGGCCCGCACCTACGAGGTGCGCACATTCGGCTGTCAGATGAACGCGCACGACTCGGAGCGGCTCTCGGGGTCCCTGGAGGCGGCCGGCTATGTTCGGGCCGAGCACGGGGCCGGCGCGGACGTCGTGGTCATCAACACCTGCGCGGTGCGGGAGAACGCCGACAACAAGCTCTACGGCACGCTCGGGCACCTGGCGTCGGTGAAGCGGGAGCGGGCCGGCACGCAGATCGCCGTCGGCGGCTGCCTTGCGCAGAAGGACAAGTCCGTCATCCTCGACCGCGCTCCGTGGGTCGACGTGGTCTTCGGCACCCACAACATGGGGGCTCTTCCGACCCTGCTGGAGCGAGCCCGCCACAACGACGAGGCGCAGCTGGAGATCCTCGAGGCTCTCGAGGTCTTCCCCTCGACCCTGCCCACCCGCCGCGAGTCCATCGCCAGCGGCTGGGTCTCCATCTCGGTCGGCTGCAACAACACCTGCACCTTCTGCATCGTCCCCACCCTCCGGGGCAGCGAGCGCGACCGTCGACCCGGCGACATCCTCTCCGAGCTCCAGCTGCTCGTCGACGACGGCGCCATCGAGGTCACCTTCCTCGGGCAGAACGTCAACTCGTACGGCGTCGGGTTCGGCGATCGGCAGGCGTTCTCCAAGCTGTTGCGGGCCGCGGGCACGATCGGCGGGCTCGAGCGCATCCGCTTCACCAGCCCGCACCCGGCCGCATTCACCGACGATGTCATCGACGCGATGGCCGAGACCCCGAGCGTCATGCCGCAGCTGCACATGCCGCTGCAGTCCGGATCCGATCGCATCCTCAAGGCCATGCGGCGCTCCTACCGCTCGGAGCGGTTCCTCGGCATCCTGGACCGGGTGCGCGCGCGGATGCCGCACGCCGCGATCTCCACGGACATCATCGTCGGATTCCCCGGCGAGACCGAGGAGGACTTCCAGGACACCCTCCGCGTCGTCGAGGAGGCGCGTTTCGGGTCCGCTTTCACCTTCCAGTACTCGATCCGCCCCGGCACCCCGGCGGCGACCCTGCCGGATCAGCTGCCCAAGGCGGTGGTGCAGGAGCGCTTCGAGCGGCTGGTGGAGCTTCAGGAACGGATCTCCGCCGAGGAGAACGCCGCCCTCGTGGGCTCGCGGGTGGAGGTGCTCGTCGCGCCGGCCGAGGGCCGACGTGACGCCAGGACCCGGCGGATGTCGGGACGGGCGGAAGACGGCCGCCTGGTGCATTTCGCGCTTCCGGACGGGCAGACGGCACGGCCGGGCGATGTGGCGAGCGTGATCGTCAGCGGATCCGCGCCGCACTACCTGCTCGCCGATCTCGCCTCCGACGCCGCGGTGGCGGTCCGTCGCACCCGCGCCGGTGACGCGTGGGAGCGGCAGGACGCCGAGAGCTGCGCGGCGCCCGCGCATCCCGGCGGTGCGGGTGCGTCCGTCGGGCTCGGACTCCCGGGCCTCCGCGAGGGGCTCGTCGTCCCGACCGTCCGGTGACCGGTCCGCCGCAGCTCGTCAGCATCGTCGGACCGACCGGCACCGGGAAGAGCGACCTCGCCCTCGACCTCGCCACGGCGCTGCGCGAGCGGCGGCGACCCGCCGCGATCGGCAATGCGGACGCGATGCAGCTCTACCGCGGGATGGACATCGGCACGGCCAAGGTGCCGCCCACGGAGCGCCGGGGCATTCGGCACCACCTGCTCGACGTCCTCGAACCGCGGGAGGAGGCGAGCGTCGCGCGCTATCAGACGGCCGCCCGGGAGGCGATCGAGGACATCCGCACCCGGGGCGCCGTCCCGATCCTCGTGGGCGGGAGCGGCCTCTACGTCTCGAGCGTGGTCTACGATTTCAGCTTCCCCGGCACCGACGCCGGGGTGCGTCTGCGACTCGAGGAGGAGCTGGCACGCTCCGGCGCGGGGCGTCTCCACACCCGGCTCCGGGAGGTCGACCCCGCGGCGGCCGCCGCCATCGGCCCGCACAACGGCCGCCGCCTCGTGCGGGCGCTGGAGGTCATCGAGATCTCCGGTCGGCGCTTCGGATCGGGGCTCCCCGCCGAGGCCCGGACCTGGCTGCCCACCCTCACCCTCGGGCTGCGCCAGAGCCGCGAGCAGCTCGTGCCGCGGCTCGATGCCCGGGTCGAGCGGATGTGGACCGCCGGTCTGGTCGACGAGGTCGCCGCCCTCCGCCCGGCCGGGTTGGGCGTGACCGCGGCCCGGGCGATCGGGTACGCGCAGGCGCTGGCCCAGCTGGACGGCGCGATCGGTGAGCGTGCCGCGATCGAGCAGACCCAGGCGCTGACCCGCCGCTACGCCCGCCGGCAGGTGAGCTGGTTCAGACGGTACGCCGCGACCAGGTGGATCGACGCCGACGCGCCCGCGGCGGACCGCCTGGCGACCGCGCTCGAGGGCCTGAGCACCGCATCCGGAGCCGCCCGCTAGCGTGAGCGGGTGACCACACTCGCCTTCACCAAGGGCCACGGCACCGGCAACGATTTCGTGCTCGTCGCCGACCCCGATGGCGTCCGCGAACTCGACCCAGCCGACGCCGCCCGCCTCGCGGACCGGCGATCCGGAGTCGGTGGCGACGGGGTGATCCGCGCGGTGCGGTCTCAGCGATTCGCCGACGGCGCCGCCGCCCTGGCCGAGGACCCGGCGGCGGAGTGGTTCATGGACTACCGCAACGCCGACGGCAGCGCGGCGGAGATGTGCGGCAACGGCATCCGGGTGTTCGGGGAGTTCCTTCTGGCCGAAGGGCTCGCCGAGGTCGCCGTGGGGGAGACGATGGCGGTGGGAACCCGCGCCGGGGTCCGCGCACTGACCCGTACCGGGGAAGGCTGGAGCGCCGACCTCGGCCGCTACCGGGTGCGGGACGACGGGGTGACGGTCAGCGCCCGCAACCTCCGCATCGACCGTCCGGCGGTCAGCGTCGAGATCGGCAACCCGCACGCGGTCGTCGCCCTCGCCGACGACGAGGAGCTGGACGAGATCGACCTCACCATCGCGCCCGGGGTACTGCCTCTCCCGGCGGACGGCGTCAATGTCGAGTTCGTCGTGCCGGATGATCCGCTCGTGGTCGGTGGCCGCGGCGGCATCCGGCTGCGCGTGCACGAGCGCGGATCCGGCGAGACGCTCTCCTGCGGCACCGGCGCCGCCGCGGCCGCGATCGCCACCCGCTTCTGGGCGGGCGACAGGGCTCCGGCCGAGTGGCGGGTCGTGGTTCCCGGCGGTGTGCTCGGGGTCGCCCTGCGCGACGGGCGGGCCACTCTGAGCGGCCCGGCGGAGCTGGTCTACTCCGGCGTCATCGACCTCGGCTGACCATCGTTCGCGGAGGCGGATGCGGGCACGTCCCCGTCCTCCTCGCGCCAGCGCACCCGGAGCACCCGGTAGCCCTTCGCGGTGGCGGCCCGCGTCACGCGCGCCCTGCCGGAGAACTCGCTCTCCAGCCAGCGCTGCAGCGAGTCCGCGCCGAGGTTCCTCTGCACGACGAGCCAGGCGTCCGAGTCGCGATCCAGACGCGGGAGCCACCGGCGCAGCAGGTGGTGCAGCTCGCTCTTGCCGATCCGGATGGGCGGATTCGACCAGATGGTCCGGAAGCGGATGTCCTCCGGCACGGCATCCGGAGTCGCCGCGGTCACGTTGTCGAGGCCGAGTGCCGCCGCGTTGACGCGGGCCAGCTCGAGCGCGCGCTCGTTGACGTCGACCGCCCACACGTTCGCGTGTGGCGAGCCCAGCCCGAGGCTCAGAGCCACCGGTCCCCATCCGCAGCCGAGATCCAGGAGGTGGCCCCCCGGCGGCGGTGCCGGCACGGCGGCCAGCAGCACCGAGGTGCCGGCGTCGATCCGGTCGGGACTGAAGACCCCGCCCGCCGTGGTGACCTGCACCGGCCGTCCCGTCAGCATCACCGAGAGGTGCCGTGGCGCGAAGACGCCCGCGGGGTGAGCGCTGAAGTAGTGCTCACCCGACATGCCTCGAACCTATCCGCCCACCGCGAACCCCGGGTCGGATCCACCCGACCAGAACTAGGCTGGCAGGGAAGATGACCTCCCTGAATCAGCACACCCCGACCGACCAGTCGGGAGCGACCGATCCGTCCTCGACCACCGTCGATTCCTCGGCGGGCGCCGCCCCGCCGCAGGACGCGATCGGGCGGATCCTCGCCACCGCGGACGCCCGCGCGGCACGCTCCCTCTTCGCCGACTCCGCATCGGCCCTGCAGTTGCAGGACCACTACGAGGACGACCGCGACGGCGATCAGCTCGACCGCGACGCGCGCGCCGCACTCCGTCGTGTCGCCGGGCTGTCGACGGAACTCGAGGACGTCACCGAGGTCGAGTACCGGCAGCTGCGGCTGGAGAACGTGGTGCTCGTGGGCGTCTACTCCGGCTCGACGCTCGAAGAGGCGGAGAACTCCCTGCGCGAGCTGGCCGCGCTCGCCGAGACTGCGGGCGCGGTCGTGCTCGACGGCCTGCTGCAGCGCCGCCCGCATCCGGATCCCGCCACCTACGTCGGCCGCGGCAAGGCCGACGAGCTCGCGGCGATCGTGTCGCATCTCGGCGCCGACACCGTGGTCGCCGACACCGAGCTGGCCCCGAGCCAGCGACGCGCGCTGGAGGACGTGGTCAAGGTGAAGGTGATCGACCGCACCGCGGTGATCCTGGACATCTTCAGCCAGCACGCCAAGAGCCGCGAGGGCAAGGCGCAGGTCGAGCTCGCCCAGCTCGAGTACCTCCTCCCGCGCCTGCGCGGCTGGGGCGAGTCGATGTCGCGCCAGGCCGGCGGTCAGGTCGGCGCGGGCACCGGCATGGGCTCCCGCGGACCGGGCGAGACGAAGATCGAGCTCGACCGCCGTCGCATCCACACCCAGATGGCGAAGCTCCGCCGTCAGATCGCCGGCTTCGCGCCCGCCCGCGCGGTGAAGCGCAGCAACCGCGACCGGTTCCAGGTGCCCAGCGTCGCGATCGCCGGCTACACCAACGCCGGCAAGTCGAGCCTCCTGAACCGGATCACCCGCGCGGGCGTGCTCGTCGAGAACGCGCTCTTCGCCACCCTCGACCCGACCGTGCGCCGCACCGAGACCCCCGACGGGCGCACCTACACGCTCGCCGACACGGTCGGCTTCGTGCGCAACCTCCCGCACCAGCTCGTCGAGGCGTTCCGCTCCACGCTCGAGGAGGTTGGCGAGTCCGATCTCGTCGTGCACGTGGTCGACGCCTCGCACCCGGACCCCGCCGCGCAGCTCGCGACGGTCCGCGACGTCATCCGCGATGTCGGAGCGCGCGAGTTGCCGGAGCTGGTGGTGATGAACAAGGCGGATCTGGTCGACGAGGACGCCCGGCTGCTGCTACGCGGGCTGGAGCCGGAGGCGATCTTCGTCTCCGCGCGCACCGGGGAGGGGATCGCCGAGCTCCAGCAGCGGATCGCGGATGCCCTGCCGCAGCCCGATGTCTCGCTGCGGCTGCTCGTGCCCTTCGACCGCGGCGAGGTGGTCGCGTTCGCGCACGAGCACGCCGTCGTGGACGGCACCGCGTACGACGAAGCCGGCACCCGATTGGAGCTGCGCGCCTCCACGCCGGTCGCCCACCGCCTCGAGGCGATGCTCGGCGGCTCGAGCCACCTCCGCCCCGACGCGCAGCGCGTCGCGGCGCGTAACACGGGCGGCACGGCCGCGGACGCGACCCTATCCTGAACCGACGCCGCACCCCGCGGCGCGAAGCGACAGCCGAGCCCGGCACCCGCCTCTGTCCGGACCCGATCGCGGCCTGAGGGAGGAGACCCGGTGCCCGAGGCATCCGACTGTCCCACCTTCTCGTTCGAGCTGTATCCGCCGCGGGACGCCGCGGCGGAGGCGGCGCTCTACCAGAACCTCGGTGCGCTCGTCGCGGCGGGCCCGGAGTTCATCTCCGTCACCTACGGCGCCAGCGGATCCTCCCGTGATCGCTCCCTCGGGGTCCTCGGTCATCTGCTGCGCGAGACCGACGTCCGCCCGATGGCCCACCTCACCTGCGTCGGCACCTCCTACGCCGAGGCCGCCGACCTCATCCGCGAGTTCCTCGACGCCGGCGTGCGCAGCTTCCTCGCGCTGCGGGGCGACCCGCCCGCTGGCACCCGGCACGAAGACCTCGTCCTCGGCGACCTCGGCAGCGCGGGGGAGCTCGTGCAGCTGATCCACCGGGTGCAGGAGGAGCGCTCGCCCTTCACCGAGACGCCGGTGCCCGGTTTCCCGGGCGCGCGTCGGCTGCGCAGCGGCGAGAAGGTCACGATCGCGGTCGCCGCGTTCCCGAACGGCCACCCGCGCTCGCGCTCCGGCAGCCAGGACATCGACACCCTGCTGGCGAAGGAGGCGGCCGGCGCGAACCTCGCGATCACGCAGCTGTTCTTCGACGCGGATCACTACCTCGGGTTCGTGCAGCGCGCCCGCGCGGCGGGGGTCACCCTGCGCATCCTGCCCGGCATCATGCCCGTGACCTCGGCCGCTCGCCTGCGCAGGATCGTCGAGCTGACCGACGAGCGGATGCCGCGCACCCTCCTCGCGCGTCTCGAATCCGCCGACGACCCGGGCCGCGTGGGCATCGACCACGCGGTCGCGCTCTCGCGGCGGCTGCTCGACGGGGGCGCGCCCGGTCTCCACCTCTACACGTTCAACCGGTCCGCCGCGCCGCTCGCCGTGCTGCGCGAGACCGGGTTGCTGCCCGCCATGTCCGCCTTCCCGCCCGCCCCCGTACAGGAGCTCGCATGACCACCCCCGCCTTCCCCTCCGGCACCATCCTCGGCTACCCCCGCCTCGGGCCTCACCGCGAGCTCAAGCGCGCCGTAGAGGCGTACTGGGCGGGTCGCCTCGACCGCGACGCGCTCGAGGCGACCACCGCCGCGCTCCGCGCGACCACTCGCGAGCGGCTCGCCGGCCTCGGTCTCGGCCGTGACGATTCGGCGATCCCGGAGGCGTTCTCGTACTACGACCAGGTGCTCGACGCGGCGACCACGGTCGGCGCGGTGCCCTCGCGCTTCGCGGACCTGCTCGGATCCGGTTCGCTCGATCTCGATGGGTACTTCACCCTGGCCCGCGGGGACGGTCGGCGCGCGCCGCTCGAGATGACGAAGTGGTTCGACTCCAACTACCACTACCTGGTGCCCGAGCTCGGGCCGGATGCCGACTTCCGCCTCACCTCCGACCGCCTCGTCCGGGAGACCGAGGAGGCGATCGCCGCTGGCTACGTCACCCGGCCGGTGATCGTCGGGCCGGTGACCCTTCTCGCGCTCGCGAAGGCGGCGGACGACGCGCCGGCGGGCTTCTCGCCCCTCACGCTGCTCGACCGCGTCCTCCCCGTGTACCGCGAGCTGCTCCGGCGACTGGCGGAGGCCGGGGCGCGCTGGGTGCAGCTCGACGAGCCCGCTCTGGTCAGCGAGTCGCTCCCGGTCCCGCGGCCGGAGCTCCTGCACGCCGCTCGTACGGCGTACGATTTCCTCGGCGCGGAGCGACCGCTCGGCATCCTCGTCGCGGCGCCGTACGCCGCCCTCGACGACGCTCTTCCCGTGCTGACCGCCGCGCCCGTCGACGCGATCGCGCTCGACCTGGTCCGGGGCGCCGTGCCCCAGGGGATCACCACCGACAAGACGCTGGTCGGCGGGGTGATCGACGGGCACAACATCTGGCGCGGCGACCTCTCGACCGCGTGGGCGAAGCTCGAGGCGCTGCGGGCGGTCGCGCCGTCGGTGTCGGCGGGCACGTCGACCAGTCTGTTCCACGTCCCGCACGACGTGGCCGACGAGCCGCAGCTGCCCGAGCGCCTGCGCTCCTGGCTCGCCTTCGCCGACCAGAAGGTCGAGCAGGTGGTCGCCCTCGCGCGCGGGCTGACCGAGGGGCGCGCGGCCATCGAGGCGGAACTGGCCGCCGCATCCGCCGCCCTCGCCGATCGCCACCGGGCCGAGGGTGTCCGCGACGGCGCCGTGCGTCGACGGATCGCGGAGCTCGACGAGTCCGCGTTCTCCCGCAGCCCGTACGCCTCGCGGCGCGACGCGCAGGATGCCGCGCTGCCGTTGCCGTTCCTGCCCACGACGACGATCGGGTCGTTCCCGCAGACCGGCGACATCCGCCGCGAGCGCGCCCGCTTCGCGCAGGGCGAGATCGCCGAGGAGGAGTACACCGGATTCCTGCGGGGGCAGATCCGCGACGTCGTCGAGCTGCAGGAGCGGATCGGGCTTGACGTGATCGTGCACGGCGAGCCCGAGCGCAACGACATGGTGCAGTACTTCGCGGAGCAGCTCGACGGCTTCGCCGTCACCCGGAACGGCTGGGTGCAGTCCTACGGGTCGCGTGCGACCCGTCCCTCGATCCTCTGGGGCGACGTGTCCCGTCCGGCGCCCATGACGGTCGCGTGGTCCGCGTACACTCAGACGCTCACCGACAAGCCGGTGAAGGGGATGCTGACCGGACCGGTCACAATCCTCGCCTGGTCGTTCGTGCGCGACGACCAGCCGCTCGGCGACACCGCGAACCAGGTCGCGCTCGCCCTGCGCGACGAGATCGCCGACCTGGAGGCCGCGGGCATCGGCGTGGTGCAGGTCGACGAGCCCGCGCTCCGCGAGCTGCTGCCGCTCAAGCGAGTCGACCAGCCCGCCTACCTGGACTGGTCGGTGCGCTCCTTCCGCCTCGCGACGGGGGGCGCCGCCGACCCGACGCAGATCCACACCCACCTCTGCTACTCGGAGTTCGGGGTGGTCATCGAGGCGATCGACGCCCTCGACGCGGATGTCACCTCCATCGAGGCGGCGCGCTCACGCATGGAGGTCGTGGCGGATATCGCCGCCAGCGCGTTCGCCCGCGGCATCGGCCCGGGCGTGTACGACATCCACTCCCCGCGGGTGCCGACCGCCGATGAGGTCGAGGAGCTGCTGGAGGTCGCCCTCGCGTCGATCCCGGGCCGCCAGGTCTGGGTGAACCCCGACTGCGGCCTCAAGACCCGCGGCTACGACGAGACGGTCGCCTCGCTCGAGAACGTGATCGAGGCGACCCGCCGTCTGCGCTCCCGGGTGAGCCAGCGGGCATAGCACTCGAGCCGCGGATGTGCGCGCGCCCGGAGGTCGCGGGCTAAGCGGCGGGGGCCAGACGGCGCGGGTCAGACGGCGCGGAGGACGGCCACGATCTTGCCGAGCACGACGGCCTCGTCGCCGAGGATCGGCTCGAAGGCGGAGTTGCGCGGCAGCAGCCAGGTGTGGCCGTCGCGGCGACGAAGCACCTTCACGGTCGCTTCGCCGTCGAGCATCGCCGCGACGATCTCGCCGTTCTCCGCGTTGTTCTGCTGCCGCACGACCACCCAGTCGCCGTCCGTGATCGCCGCGTCGATCATCGACTCCCCGACCACCTTGAGGATGAACAGATCTCCCTTGCCGACGAGCTGACGGGGCAGCGGGAAGATCTCCTCCACCTGCTCTTCGGCGGTGATCGGGATGCCGGCCGCGATGCGGCCGACCATCGGCACCATCCGCGCATCGCCCACGGGGGGTGCGGTCTCGGTCACGGAGGATGTCGGGGGCAGGTCGATCAGCACCTCGAGCGCCCGAGGCCGGTTGGGGTCGCGTCGCAGGTAGCCGCTGAGCTCGAGCTGATTCAACTGGTGCGTCACGCTCGAGAGCGACGCCAGCCCCACCTCGTCGCCGATCTCGCGCATGCTCGGCGGATAGCCGCGGCGGGCGACGGACAGCTGGATCGCTTCGAGGATCGCCTTCTGCTTGTCGCTCAGCGTCGTGCGGCGGCGGCCCCGCCGCGCGCTTTCGGTCTGGTCCATGCCCGCTTCTCCCGATGTCGGTGGCTGCTGATTCGCTGCAGTCACGTCGGAACTGTATCCGGTGAGACAGCGAAAACGACACATTTGTTCGAGAGTGTCGGGGGCTGCGGGGATGATCAGGGCCAGGAGGTTGAACTCATGTTCGATCGAAGCTATATTCGGAACACGGGTTCGACCGCGGCGCTCCCGGCCGAGCGTCGCGGTCGTCCCGTCCCCCGACCCACCACCGCTCGAATGACGGGAGAACAAGCCATGAGCACCATCGCGACCACCGCATCCGCTCCGCGACTGCGGATCACTCCCCGAGGTCGGGCCGTGGTCGCCGTGCTCCTCGCGGTCCCGCTTGCGGCGGGAACGGTGGCCTTCGGTCTCGGACAGGGCGCCGCGGCCGACGGCGGGGTGCGAACCGCCTCGGTCGGTGCCAGCAGCTTCCGCTACGTCACCGTCGGCACCGGGGAGTCGCTCTGGTCGGTGGCGCAGCGGATCGCCCCCAGCGCCGACCCGCGGGATGTGGTCGCAGACCTCGTCGAGTTCAACCAGCTGGGTTCGGCTTCGGTGCAGGCTGGTGAGCGACTCGCTGTCCCCTCGCAGTACGCGAACTGAGCTGCCCGGTGCTGAGAACCGCGGTGCTCGCGGGAACCGCGGGGCTGCGAGGACTCCGGTGCGGAGAACCGCGGGGCTGGCGAGAATCGCAGGGCTCCCTAGAATCTCCGGGTGACGTCGCTCTCCGATCTCCCGATCCGAGACGATCTCCGCGGGACGGAGCCGTACGGGGCACCGCAGGATCACGTCCGCTACGCGCTCAATGTCAACGAGAACACGCATCCCGTGCCCCGGGATGTCGTCGCGGCCATCACCGCGGCGGTCGCCAGGGCGGCAGCGGGAGTCAACCGCTACCCGGATCGCGAGTTCACCGAGCTCCGCGCGCATCTGGCCCAGTACCTGAGCGGTCGCGCCGGGCCGGGGGAGTCCATCGAGCCGCCGCAGGTCTGGGCGGCGAACGGCTCGAACGAGGTGATTCAGCACGTTCTGCAGGCCTTCGGCGGCCCGGGTCGCTCGGTGCTCGGATTCCCGCCCACGTACTCGATGCACTCGATCATCGCCGCCGGCACCCTCACACGCTGGGTATCCGGCGAGCGTGACGCCGAGTTCCGCATCTCCCCTGCCGCGGCCGTCGCGGCCGTCGAGCGGGCGCGTCCCGACCTCGTGTTCCTGTGCACACCGAACAACCCCACCGGCACCCCCCTCGAACCGGACACGATCGCCGCGGTGTACGAGGCGACCGAGGGCATCGTCCTGGTCGACGAGGCCTACGCGGAGTTCATGCCGGCCGGCTCGGCCAGTGCGCTCAGCCTGCTGCCCGGCCGCCCGCGACTCCTCGTCGCGCGGACGATGAGCAAGGCCTTCGCGTTCGCCGGCGCGCGCCTCGGCTACCTCGTCGCCGATCCCGCGGTCATCGACGCCCTGCGGCTGGTGCGGCTGCCGTACCACCTCTCCGCCCTGACGCAGGCGGCGGCCGTCGCCGCACTGCAGCACGCGCCCGAGATGCTCGCGATGGTCGACGAGATCGCGGGGCAGCGGGATCGCCTGCTCGCCGAACTGCCGGCGATCGGCTTCCCCGTGCACGACAGCGCCGCGAACTTCGTCCTCTTCGGCGGGGTGGCCGACCCCGCCGCCACCTTCCTCGCGCTGCGCGAGCGCGACATCCTGATTCGCGACGTCGGCATCCCGAACCACCTCAGAGTCACCGCCGGGACCGCCGAGGAGACGACGTTCTTCCTGGCCCGTCTCGCGGACCTCGGCCCCGGCGGGGCTCGGTAGAATCGCCGCATGAGCCGGTCCGCGCACCTCACCCGCGAGACCCGCGAATCCTCGATCGACCTTCGTCTCGAGCTCGACGGCACCGGTACCGCGGATGTGGAGACCACTGTCCCGTTCTTCGATCACCTGCTCTCCGCGTTCGCCAAGCATGCCCTCGTCGACCTCTCCGTCCGGGCCGGCGGGGACATCGAGATCGACGCGCACCACACTGTGGAGGACACCGGGATCGTGCTCGGGCAGGCGATCCGCGAGGCGCTCGGCGACAAGCGGGGTATCGGCCGGTACGGGGATGCCACCGTGCCTCTGGACGAGGCGCTCGCCCGCGCGGTGGTCGATGTCTCCGGCCGCCCGTACCTCGTGCACGAGGGAGAACCGGAGGGGTTCGCCCTGCACCGCATCGGCGGCCACTTCACCGGGTCCCTCGTCCGTCACGTCTTCGAGGCGATCGCGCTGAACGCGCGGATCACCCTGCACGTCGATCTCCTCCGGGGACGCGATCCGCACCACATCGCCGAGGCCCAGTTCAAGGCCGTGGCGCGGGCGTTCCGCGTGGCCGTGCAGAGCGACCCGCGGGTGCACGGCATCCCCTCGACCAAGGGCGCCCTGTAGCCGTGGCGGCTCCGGTCGTCGCCGTGCTGGACTACGGCTCCGGCAACGTGCACTCGGCGGTGAAGGCGCTCGAGCGCGCCGGCGCCGAGGTGCGGCTGACCGCCGACCGTGCCCTGATCCATCGCGCCGACGGCCTGCTGGTCCCCGGCGTCGGGGCGTTCTCCGCCGTGATGGCGGCGCTGGAGACGGTGCGCGGCTCCGAGATCGTCGATCGTCGGCTCGCCGGTGGCCGCCCCGTGCTCGGGATCTGCGTCGGGATGCAGATCCTGTTCGACGTCGGCCGCGAGCGCGGCGTGGACTCGAAGGGGCTGGGTCAGTGGCCGGGGGTCGTCGAGCAGTTGCCGGCCGACGTCCTGCCGCACATGGGCTGGGACACCGTGCGGTCGGACGCCGGATCCGTCCTGTTCGACGGCATCGCGGACGAGCGCTTCTACTTCGTGCACTCCTACGCCGCGCAGCAGTGGACCCTCCCTCGGGACGACCGGCGCCGGCCGCCCGCCCTGACCTGGTCCGAGCACGGCGCGCCCTTCCTCGCCGCGGTGGAGAACGGGCCCCTCTCGGCCACGCAGTTCCACCCGGAGAAGTCCGGCGCAGCGGGTATCCGGCTGCTGCGCAACTGGCTCGGATCGCTGTGACCGGCCGGCTCATCCTGCTGCCGGCCGTCGATGTCCAGGACGGCAGGGCGGTGCGACTCACCCAGGGCGCCGCGGGGTCGGAGACCTCCTACGGCGACCCGGTCGAGGCGGCGGCGCACTGGGCGGAGCAGGGCGCCGAGTGGATCCACCTGGTCGACCTCGATGCCGCGTTCGGCCGGGGCGACAACCGGGCCGTCCTCCGCCGCGTGATCGACGCCGTGCCGGACGAGATCGCGATCGAGCTGTCCGGCGGCATCCGGGACGACGCGTCCCTGGACGCCGCCCTCGCGACCGGGGCACGCCGCGTGAACCTCGGCACCGCGGCGCTCGAGGATCCGGAGTGGACGGCCAGGGCGATCGCCCGCAGCGGCGACCGGGTCGCGGTGGGACTCGACGTGCGCGGCACGACGTTGGCGGCCCGCGGCTGGACCCGGGACGGCGGGGAGCTGTGGGAGGTGCTGGCCCGGCTCGAGGACGCCGGATGCGCCCGTTACGTCGTCACCGACGTCACGAAGGACGGCACGCTGCGCGGGCCGAACCTCGAGCTGCTCCGCGCGGTCGCCGCCCGGACGGACCGACCCGTCGTGGCCTCCGGGGGGATCGCGGAGCTCGCCGACCTGGTGGCGCTGCGGTCGCTGGTGGACTCGGGGATCGAGGGCGCCATCGTGGGCAAGGCCCTCTACGCGGGCGCCTTCACGCTGACCGAGGCGCTGGACGTGGCCGGACGGTCGTGAGCGTGATCCCCGTCCCGCCGCAGCCGGGAGACAGCGCCGGCGTGCCCTGGGCGGGTCGGAGCTTCGAGCCCAACCCCGCATCCGACGATGACGGGTCGGCGGATGCGCGGCTCCTCGAGGCGCTGCTGCGCTTCCGGGCCCGCGAACTGGGCCAGCCGGACGTGCTCGACGCCCTCCGCACGGCGCGGGTGCTCGTGCCGCTGGTGGCGGGCCCGGGCAGGGAGGGCCCCGGTCCCGCGGGCCACCGGATCGACACGAGCCAGGAGCTCTCGCTGGTGACGGTCGCCGCACCCGACGGCCGGCGGGTGCTGCCCGCGTTCACCTCCGTCGCCACCCTCCGCGCGTGGGACCCCGCCGCCCGGCCGATCCCGGTGGACGCCCGGCGGGTCGCCGTCGCCGCTGCCGGCGAGGGTACGGACCTCGTCGTGCTCGATCCCGCTTCCGCGACGGAGTTCGCGCTCCGCCGCGGGGCGCTGCGCGCGCTCGCCATGGACGAGCCCTGGGTGGCTCCGGCCGACGACCCCCGGGTGGCGGCATCCGTCGATCGCGCCGTCGCGGGGGAGCTCGACGTGCTGGCGGCCCGCGCGCTGCCCGGGGACCCGGACGCACGCCTCTCCGGCCCGGACCTCATCGTCGCGGTGGTGCTGCGCGGAGGCCTCGACGGGGAGGCGCAGCAACGGGTGCTCGCGCGGCTCGCGGAGGACTGGCGGTCGGAGGAGGCGCTCGCCGAACTCGTCGACTCGATCGCGGTCTCCCTCGTCAGCGTCTGAGCGCAGCGCCGGCCGGGGTTGACTTTCCCCGGCGGCCGGGCCAGGGTCTGTCCCCGCGGGGCTCCACCTGCGAGGAGGCAAGGCATGGCCGTTCGGCTCGGAGACGCGGTCTTTCGTCTCGACACGCTGCGCTTCGAGCCTTCGCCCAAGCGGGTCCGGGCCCTCCTGGCAGGTCGAGTCGTGGTCGACACCGACCGCGCCGTCCTCGTCTGGGAGCCGCGGCGGGTAACACCTGTCTACGCCGTGCCGACCGCGGACGTCGATGCCGCGATCGTGGCGGCGGAGCAGCCCGCGCCTCCCGATCTCGCCACGTCGCCCGCGGTCTGGACGCCGCAGGTCCCTTTCGACGTGCGACTCACCTCCGGCCGTCTCGTCCGGATCGAGGTGCCCGGACATCCAGGGGCCCCGGGTTTCCTGCCGGACGACCCGGATCTGGACGGACTGGTCGTGCTCGACTTCGCGGCCTTCGACTGGCTCGAGGACGACGATCCCATCGTGGCGCATCCCCACGACCCATTCTCCCGGATCGATGTGCGCGCCTCTCGCGCGGAGTACCGGCTGAGCCTGAGCGGCGAACCGGTCGCCCTCTCCCGTCGCGTGCGGATCCTGTACGAGACCGGCCTGCCGCCTCGCCTCTACTTCCCTCCTGCCGACCTCCTGGTCCGGCTCGAGCCGAGCACCACCCGCTCCGCGTGCGCCTACAAGGGCGATGCGAGGTACTTCTCCGCCACGATCGGGGCGCATCGCATCGAGGACATCGCGTGGAGCTATCCGGATCCCCTCCTCGACGGCGAACCGGTCCGCGGGCGCATCGCGTTCTTCGAGGAGCGGCTCGACCTGAGCATCGACGGACGGGCCTGTCCGCAACGGCCCTCGCCCTTCGCGTGAGTTCGCGCGGACGCGGGCGTTCAGGTGACCGGCCCTGTCCACTTCTCCCCGGGGCCCCGGCCGACCGGATCGGGGATGGGTGAGGCCTCGCGGAAGGCGAGCTGCACCGTGCGCAGCCCGTCCCGCAACGCGAGCGCGTGGTGGTCGCCGAGGGACGGGGCGGATGCGGTGACCAGTCCGGCCAGCGCATCGATCAGCTTCCGCGCCTCGTCGAGGTCGAGGGCCGCGTCGCCCTCCTCCGCGAGCCCGCACTTCACGGCCGCCGCGCTGAGGAGGTGGATCGCCACCGTGTTGATCACCTCGATCGCGGGCACGTCGCCGATGTCCCGCACCTCGTCGCTCGGCTGCGCAGTACTCGGCTGCCCGTCGCTCACTGGGTCGTCCTCTGCTAAACTCATGCGGGCTCCGGGGTAGATCCCGGAAACGAAAGCGGAGAAATCCCACCCGTCGGCCGCATCACCAGGCTAGCCGGGTCCGAGTCGAGCGATCGGCGCAGCGTCAGCTGAGCGGATCGCGCGGCAGATCCCTCCACCGGCACCCGCCGGTCGTCGGGGGATGCGCGTGGCTCGTCCGCGTGGGAGCTCGCCTCTTTCGTGCCCCGATTCGCTCGGGGACCAGCACACTCACGAAGGAGACAGCATCAGCGATCCCAGAACCAACGACCGCATCCGCGTTCCCGAGGTCCGCCTCGTCGGACCCAACGGGGAGCAGGTCGGCGTCGTCCGCATCGAGCAGGCACTGAAGCTCGCGCAGGAGGCCGATCTGGATCTGGTCGAGGTCGCGCCCAACTCCCGTCCTCCGGTCGTCAAGATCATGGACTACGGCAAGTTCAAGTACGAGCAGGCCCAGAAGGTCAAGGAGGCCCGGCGCAATCAGGCGAACACCATCCTCAAAGAGGTGCGGTTCCGCCTGAAGATCGACACTCACGACTACGAGACCAAGCTGAAGCGGGCCGAGGGCTTCCTGCAGGGCGGCGACAAGGTCAAGGCGATGATCCTGTTCCGCGGGCGCGAGCAGTCCCGTCCCGAGCAGGGAGTACGCCTGCTGCAGCGGTTCGCGGAGGACGTGGCCGACTTCGGCACCGTCGAGTCCCGGCCGGTGCAGGACGGTCGCAACATGGTCATGATCATCGGGCCCCTGAAGAACAAGGCCGACGCGAAGGCGGAGGCCAACGCCAAGCGCGCCGCGAACCGGCAGCGCGCGCCGCAGGGCGAGGATGCCCCCGCCGAGCCGGCGGACGAGACCACAACGGAGGCTGCCGCTACCGCAGTCGCCGCGAACACGAAGGAACAGAATGCCTAAGCAGAAGACGCACTCGGGTGCGAAAAAGCGTTTCCGGATCACCGGCAGCGGCAAGGTCGTCAAGCAGGGCTCCGGCATGCGCCACCACCTCGAGTACAAGTCCTCCCGGGTGACCCGCCGGCAGAACCGCGACGTGGTCCTCGCTCCTCAGGACGCCAAGGGCATCAAGCGTCTCCTCGGCAAGTGACCGGCACGAACGAGTAAGGACAACAAGAAATGGCACGTGTCAAGCGGGCGGTCAACGCCCATAAGAAGCGCCGCGTCATCCTCGAGCGCGCCGAGGGGTACCGCGGGCAGCGCTCGCGGCTGTACCGCAAGGCGAAGGAGCAGGTCACCCACTCCCTCGTCTACGCCTACCGCGACCGCCACGCGAAGAAGGGCGAATTCCGACGCCTGTGGATCCAGCGGATCAACGCCGCGGCCCGCGCGAACGGAATGACCTACAACCGACTCATCCAGGGCCTCGGCCTCGCCGGTGTCGAGGTCGACCGGCGCATCCTCGCCGAGCTCGCGGTGAACGAGCCGGCTACGTTCGCGGCCCTGGTGGAGACCGCCCGGGCGGCGCTCCCCGCGGACGTCAACGCGAAGGCCGCTCCCGCCGTCTGAGTTGCTGTCCCGGTCCTCGCGACAACAGCTGTTCCCACCTCCTGCGGTGGAGATCCCCGCTGTGGGAGCCGAGAACAGCTGTTGTCCCGGAACCGAACGGCGCCCACCCCGCGCACTGGGGCGGGCGCCGTCCGCGTCCGCGCGTTCGCGCTCGCCTACGATGCGGGTGTGATCGACAACCCGCGCTCCCCGCGCGTGCGGGCGGTGGCGAAGCTCGCCAAGCGTTCCGCGCGCAACGACACCGGGCGTTTCCTCCTCGAGGGACCGCAGGTGGTGCGCGAGGCCTTCGCCTACCGGCCCGAGGTGGTCGATGAGTTGTTCGCGACCGCCACGGCGCTCGACCGCCACGGCGAGCTGGCCCGGGCGGCGGCGCAGCACGGCATCCGCGTGGAGCAGGTGTCCGAGCTGGTGCTCGAGGCGATGGCCGACACGGTGACCCCACAGGGCATCCTCGCGGTCGGGCGCTTCTTCACTACCCCGCTCGACCGGCTGCTGGCGGCGCGTCCGACGCTCGTCGCGGTGCTCGAGGAGGTGCGCGATCCCGGCAACGCCGGCACGATCATCCGGGCGGCGGATGCCGCGGGCGCGGAGGGCGTCGTGCTCACCGGGCGCAGCGTCGACGCCTACAACCCGAAGGTGATCCGCTCGACGACCGGGTCGATCTTCCACCTGCCCTTCGCGCAGGGCCACGACCTCGCCGAGGCGCTGGACGGCCTCCGTTCGATCGGATGCCGGGTGCTCGCGGCCGACATCGGCGGCGACGACCTTCTCGAGGTGCGTGGATCCGGGGGCCTCGACGGCCCGACGGCGTGGCTGTTCGGCAACGAGGCGCACGGCCTCGCCGACGAGCAGATCGCCCTCGCCGACCGGTCGGTGCGCGTGCCGATCTACGGTCACGCCGAGTCGATGAACCTCTCCACCGCCGCCTCCGTCTGTCTCTACGAGTCCGCGTTCGCGCAGCGGGCCGCGGGCGTGTTGCGCGGAGCCTGAGCGGACGCGGAGGAGGGGCCTGCGCCGCGCGGCAACCGCCCACAGGCCACAACACGCCGCAACGCACGGCACCGTAACGGCGTGTCGTGGCCTCTCGACGGGGAGGGCCGACGCCCCCGCGCGCGCGGGGAGGGCGCGGGCGAGCGGGGGAGGGGAGGGGGCGCGCGCCGCGCCGGTAGGGTGGAGAACCGTGTCCGAGCACCCCCCGATCCCTCCGGTGGAGATCACCGAGCAGGCCGTGCAGAATGCGGTGGATGCGGCGCTCGCCGCGATCGCCACCGCGTCCGACACCGCCACGATCCGGGCCGCGCGTGCCGCGCACACCGCCGAGGGGTCGCCGCTCAGCCGCATGAACGCCGCGATCCGCGACCTCCCGGCCGAGCGGAAGGCCGCGGCCGGGAAGCTCGTCGGCCAGGCCCGCGCCCGGGCGAATCAGGCGCTCGCCGACCAGGAGGCCGTGCTCGCCGAGGTCGAGGCGCGCGCGCAGCTGGACGCCGAGACCGTCGATGTGACCGCGGTGCCACCGCGCCGGGCGCTCGGCGCCCGCCATCCGCTCAGCCTCCTCATGGAGCGGATGCAGGACGTGCTCGTGGGGATGGGCTGGGAGGTCGGCGAGGGTCCCGAGCTCGATCACGAGTGGTTCGTGTTCGACGCGCTGAACACCGACCCGGATCATCCCGCGCGCTCCGAGCAGGACACGCTCTACGTCGCTCCCACCGAGCGGCACCTGGCCCTGCGCAGCCACACGTCGACGGTGCAGATCCGCTCGCTGCTCGAGCGCGGCGCGCCGCTCTACCTGGTCGGTCCTGGCAAGGTGTTCCGGCGCGACGAGATCGATGCGACGCATGTTCCCGTCTTCCACCAGCTCGAGGGCATCGCGATCGACAGGGGGCTCACCATGGCGCACCTGCGCGGCACGCTCGAGCATCTCGCCCGGGCGATGCTCGGCGCCGAGGCGCAGATCCGCCTGCGCCCCAACTTCTTCCCGTTCACGGAGCCCTCCGCGGAGATGGATGTCTGGCACCCGCGCGCAAAGGGCGGTGCACGGTGGATCGAATGGGGCGGATGCGGCATGGTCGACCCGAGCGTGCTGCGCTCCTGCGGGGTCGATCCGGACGAGTACCAGGGCTTCGCGTTCGGCATGGGCATCGAGCGCACCCTCCAGTTCCGGGGCGACCTGAACGACATGCGCGACATGATCGAGGGCGACCTGCGCTTCTCGCGGCAGTTCGGGATGGTCGTCTGATGCGGGTCCCGGTGTCGTGGCTGGGCGAATGGGTCGATCTCCCCGACGAGGTGAGCCTCGAACGGCTGCACGCCGACCTCGTGCGTGTCGGATTCGAGGAGGAGGAGGTCGTGACCTTCGACCTCCAGGGCCCGATCGTCGTCGGTCAGGTGCTGTCGGCCGAGAAGGAGCCGCAGTCCAACGGCAAGACCATCACCTGGTGTCAGGTGGACGTGGGGGAGCCGCAGACGCGCGGCATCGTCTGCGGTGCGCACAACTTCGCCGCGGGCGACAAGGTCGTCGTGACCCTGCCCGGGGCGGTGCTGCCCGGACCGACGGCATCCGATCCGTTCGTGATCGCGGCCAGGAAGACCTACGGTCACGTCTCGGACGGCATGATCGCCTCCGCCCGGGAGCTCGGCTGGGGCGACGAGCACGAGGGCATCCTGCGCCTCGCCGACCTCGGCGTCGACGCGCCGGTCGGGTCGGATGCGATCGCCCTCCTGCACCTCGACGACGCGGCGGTCGACATCAACGTCACCCCGGACCGCGGCTACGCCCTCTCGATCCGCGGAATCGCCCGGGAGTACGGGCACGCCACCGGCGCCGCCTTCCGCGATCCCGCCGCCGCGGTCGTGCTCCCGGCAGTCCCGACCGGCTTCCCCTTCGAGTTCCGCGACGACGCCCCGATCCGCGGGCGCGCGGGGATCCGCCGCGCATCCTTCCGCGTCGTCCGCGGGGTCGACGGCACCCGCCCCACCCCGCCCTGGCTGAAGACGCGCCTGCTGCTCGCCGGCATCCGCTCGCTCGGCATCCTGATCGACATCACCAACTACGTCATGCTGGAGCTCGGCAACCCGATCCACGGGTACGACCTCGACAGGCTGCAGGGCGGCATCACCGTCCGGC
>JACRGJ010000006.1 GCA_016212425.1 Micrococcales bacterium
GCGGCTCTGCAGCCAGGAGAATGGGTGCGCGACGCCGAGCGCCCAGCGCCAGCTCGGGACCGCGCGGCGGACCTCGCCGGCCACGCGACCGGGCAGCGCGACGAGGTCGGCGGGCGCCGGCGCGCGCGAGCCCAGGAAGGCAGCCATGTGCGCCGCCTGCCGGATCACCGTCGCCCGCGAGAGCCGGCGGTTCCCCCGGATGCTCGAGATGCTGCGCGCCGGGAGGATCCACCTGAGTGGCCTGAGGATGTTGTGCGGCCGGCTGACGCAGGACGACGGCGACGAACTGCTCGAGCAGGCTGCGGGCAAGACCCGGCGGGAGATCGCGGAGCTGCTCGCGCGGCGTGACCCTCGGCCGCCCGTGCCGGACGCCATCCGCAAGTTGCCGGCCGCCGCCGGGCCCGAGCCGACGGCTGATGCAGCGCCCTTGTTCGCGGCAGCCGCGCCGGCGCCGAGCGTTCCGGAGGCAGCACCCGAGGCTCCTCGGGAGCGGCCCCCGCGGCCGGCCGTGGTCGCGCCGCTGTCGGCCGAGGCGTACAAGGTCCAGTACACGGCGTCGCGCGAGCAGCGAGACAAGCTGCGCGCCGCGCAGGAGCTGTTTCCGACCGGCGACCTCGCCACGATCATCGACCGTGCCCTGACCCTGCTCATCGCCGACGTGAACAAGAAGCGCTTCGCGGCCGGTCGCAAGCCGAGGACGAAGGCCGCCGCCGTCGAGGGACCGGCGCGTAGTCGCCGTGTGCCCGACGCGATCAGGCGCGAGGTCTTCACCCCGTCGGGTGGAGTGATGCACCCCTCGCGCGACGGTGGGCAGTGCACGTACGTCGGCCCGGACGGGCGCCGCTGCGAGGAGCGCGGCCGGCTCGAGCTCGACCACCGGGACGGCTTCGCCCGGACGTGGGAGCACCGGGTGGCCTCGAGCCGCTTGCTCTGCCGAGCGCACAACGGGTACGCCGCCGACCAGATGTACACCCCGTCGGGAACCCCGTCGGGTGGGGTGATGCACCTGGTGATGCACCCCAGCAAGAAGTGGATGGACGCGAAGAGGTGCATGCCCCGCAAGGAGACCTGACGGATGCGCGCGCCGAAGGGCTACCGGCCTTGGACGCCGACACAGTCGTACCTGCTGCCGCCCTCGCCGCTCGAGTGGCTGCCGAAGGATCATCTCGCCTTACTTCGTGCTCGACCTCGTTTCGCAGCTCGACCTGTCCGCGATCGAGGCGCGGATCGCGGACAGGGAACCCCCGCGGCGAGCGGCCCTACGCGCCAGCGATGATGCTGGCGCTGCTCCTGTACGGCTACGCGACCGGAGTGTACTCGTCACGCCGCATTGCTCGGGCGACCTACGAGGACGTGGCGTTCCGGATGCTCTGCGGCGACGCACATCCCTTCTTCACGACCATCAACGAGTTTCGCCTGCGGCACCGCGATGCGATCGGGAAGCTGTTCGTACAGGTGCTGCGGCTGTGCATGAAAGCAGGGCTCGTGAAGCTGGGGCTCATCGCGCTGGACGGCACGAAGATCCGGGCGGCGGCGAGCAAGCACCGGGCGATGAGCCACAGCCGGATGCTCGAGCAAGAGGCGCGCCTGAAGGCCGAGGTCGAGGCGCTCCTGGCGCGGGCCGAGCAGATCGACCACGAGGAGGACGACGAGCACGGCGTCGGTCACGACGCCGAGGACATCCCGGCGCAGCTCGCGAGACGCGAAACGCGGCTCGAGCGGATCCGTGCGGCACGCGAGGCGCTCGAACGCGAGGCGGCCGAGGCGAGGGCACAGGAGCTGCGCGATCACGCCGAGGCGCTGAAGAACAAAGCGGCCGACGAGTCCGTGAGCCCGAGAGAGCGACGCTGGGCAGCCACGCATGCGGACAAGGAACTCGCTGAAGCGCGGGCACTCGGCGGCCGCGATGACGACGATGAGCCCCCGCCGGGGGCAGCAGCACGGCGAGTTCGCGCAGGCGTACAACGCACAAGTCGTCGTCGACGCGGAGCATCAGATCATCCTGGCCCACGGGGTCTTGATGACGTTCATGACTCGGCTCGGAGACAGCGTCGGCGGCACGCTCAGCAGCAGATGCACGTGATCCGGCCGGATATGCCCCTGCACGATCTCGATGTCGTGTGCCTTGCACACCTCCCGCACGAGATCCCGTAGGTTCATGGCCACCTCTCCGCGAAGAATCGGCTTGCGGTACTTCGGGATGAACACGAAGTGGTAGTTGCACTGGTACGCCGTGTGCGACCCGTGCCGGTGTTTCGTCACCGCACCAACGTACCGCAAGCCTCCTTAAGGCGTCGCCTCAAGGCGAGGGGGTTCACCCATCCCCGCTGGGGACCCCAACCGCCTTCGGCGCGACCTCGACGCGTACGCGGCGTCCGGGGCGGGCGCCCCGCCGCACGTCCCGGCCGCCCGCCGACAAGACGAGGTCGGCCGGGAGGTGCTCTACTCGATCACGCGGAGCGGCCCGGAGCCGCTCGAGAAGAGGACGGAGCCGCTCGACTACGCCCACTACGTCGACAAGCAGCTCGCCGCCGCGGTCGACTCCATCCTGCCCCTTCTCGGTACGACCTTCGACCGCGTCACCGGCGCCCAGATGACGCTCTGCCGAGGGGACGGATCGAAGTCGGAAGCGGGCGCGGGCGCCTCCTGCCGGGGTCCGCACGATCATCTCGCCGGCAGTGACCCTCGCGTAGTCCAAGCGATATGGAGGGCCTACGGCCGGTAGCGGGCGCCGTCGCGCTCGGCGACCCCGCCCCAGACGATGAGCTCGTCGCCGGTCCACACGACAGCTGGGGAGTTGCGGGGAGACGGAGCACCGACCCGTGGCGCCTCGGACCACCGGTCCGTCTCTGGGTCGTAGCGGGCGAGGTTCGTTCCCGTCCAGACCAGCGCGAGCTCACCCGTCCACGCGTCCGCGCGCGCCGTCCCCGCCGCGGGCGAGCCGGCCGTCCACTCCGATAGCTCCGGATCGAAGCGCACCGGCTGGAAGCTCCCCCCTCCGAGGTCGAGCCAGAACAGCGCGAACCGGCCCGTCCAAAGGCCCGCGGCCGGGGACCATCCACCCTCCGGCGAAGCCGGCAGTGGCGTCCAGGCGTCCGCCTCCGGGTCGTAGCGCCCTCCGTCGAACAGCGGACCCAGATCCTCGCCGAAGCCGCCCCATACGATCATCTCGGCACCCGTCCAGACCGCCCTGTGCCGCGATCGATGGCTGGCGGCGCCGTCGGTCGAGACCGGCGCCCACTCGTCGTCACTGGCTCGGTATCGCGCCCCGTCGATCCACACCCCTTCGCTGCCGCCGCCCCACACGATGACCTCCGCGCCTGTCCAGACAGCGGTGTTGCCTGTGGCGGTTTCGCCGTCCGTCCCCGTGGGGACCCCGGCTGTCGACACCCGCCTCCACGCATCGGCCGAGGGTTCGTAGACGCGAATACCCTCGTCGGGGGGGACGCCACCGCACCAGCTGAAGGCGCCCTCGTCGACCCAGACGAATAGGCAGGGAGCAGCGAACACGACGGGCACATCCGCGAGGCTCATCTCAGCCCAGTCATCGGAAGGCGTGCGGTAGCGCCCTCCGGTCGGCGTGTAGCTCGGGATCTTCGGGTCACCCGGGATCTCGAGCCCGCTCCAGATGACGACATCCGCGCCGCTCCAAACGGCAAGTGCACCGCCGCGAGGCGATGGAGCGTCGACGGCGTTCATCGCGACCCACTCACCTTCCCCCTCGCCCTCGCCCTCGCCCTCGCCCTCGCCTTCCCCCTCGCCCTCGCCTTCCCCCTCGCCTCCACCGTCGGATCCGGCATCAGACTCTGTGCCGGGATCGCGCCCGGTGCAATGCGCTCCGGCGGTCATCCAGCACAGCGCCAAGAAGGTGCCGGGGCGGCGCCCGTGATTCGTCGGCTCGGTCATGGCACGACGGGGAGCTCTGGCTCGAGCCCATTGCAGTCGGCATTGCACAGGGGATCGTCCGAACTCTCCCTGGTACTGTTCCAGAGATCGCGCAGGTTCGCAGCCTCGAGTTGCGCCTGCTCGTTCAGTATGTCGTACGCGGTTTCGTGGTCCCAGCCCACCGCCGAAGCGTCTGCGAGCCAGCCGACGATGACGGCGAGCGAGGGCGAGCCGTTCGGGTGGCTGTTCGTTCGCAGGTCCCAGAACGCCCGCAGCCAATCGAGCTCGTCGCCGTAGCCGAAGTAGCCGTCAGGGCACGGCAGACTGCACGCGCGTGTGTGCATGAGCCTGCGAAGGAAGACGCCGTTCTCTGATTCGCAGTCGACCTTAATGCATTGACCCAAAGGACAGACCACGCCAATGTAGTAGCGGAACCAGCAGTCGTCGTCAGACGTGTCGTTCCACGCATTCGCCGCGTAGAAGTGGGAGAAGCCCTCGCCCAGCGCCGAGCCAACGTACTCGAGGCTGCGGATCCCATGGATGCTGAAGTGCGGGGGCGGAGGATCCTCGAGGCCATTCTGGTCAGCGTGGTCCCACTCAGAGTCGACCGGCACGTCGGCGGGGCAGAGCGCATCGAAGTTGTAGTAGTACTGACCCAGGCCCATTGAGTCACCGGTCGTGAGGAGCGCGTAGCGGTGGCCGACCTCGTGGATGGCGAGGAACTTGCGTTTCCACCAGTTGGCCGCGTTGTCGAGGAACACGACGCCCATCGCTCGGTTGTGACCGTTCGTGAACCCCGACAGCGCGGGATCGTTCAGAACGACCTTGAAGAGGCTTCCCGCGGGTACGGTGCCGGCGCTCCGGTACAACGCGAACGCAGTCATCTGGTACTGGTTGAAGACCTTCCACATCACGCCGTTGCGGCTCTGTCGAGCGCGCCGGCCGCGAGGTCTTCGAGTCGGAGCAGAAGGGGTGGGGCATCTACCTCGGGGCTGCAGACGGCGTCCTCGCGCTCGAGCGCGAGCTCACGCACGCGACTCGCCCCCCCCCTCCGGCCGTTTCGCTGGCCTCGCAACCGGATGCGCACGCCAAGAGGAACAACGCCGCCACTGCGCTCGTTCTTCGACTCACGCTCACACCTCCCCTCGCCCCATGCGCAGACGGCGAGCAGTGCGAGTGTCTGCCCGGCGGCGATTCGTCGTCAAGGGCCACGCCGGCGTCTCGGGACGCACCGTGAGTCGCCCGTCATCGAACAGGTCGTCCAACGCGAGGACGTCGTGGATCTGCCAGTCCTCCGTGACCGCTGACGGGGCCGCTCACTCGACGAGCGGCGCGCCGCGCAACGCCCGCCGCAACCCGGCCAGCTCCTCGGGTGTGCCGCCCTCCGGGACCTCCAGCCGGAAGCGCGTGCCGCGGGGGTACAGGGCGATGCGAGGGCGCAGGGCCTCGATCGACGGCAGCTCAGCCTGCTCGAGGCGCAGATCGATGCCTCCGGCATCGTCGAAGCGCGCGACGATCGCCGACGACGCGTCGGTCTGGGACACCGCGCCGTCGTGGTCCTGGCGCGCCAAGTCGGTCACCGACTCGTCGCGGAGGCGGACGTGCTCCGAGCCACGCGTTCCCGCGCGCGATCGGGCCGCCGAGCGCGACCTCGAGGCGCACCTCGTCGGCGTGCGGGCTCTGCTCGGTGACCGAGGAGACCAGGTCGCCGGCGCGGGGGCGCCACGTGCTCCGCCAGCGCCCGAGCCGCGCCTCGAGCGCCGCGTGCGCGCGGGCGCTTCCGGCGTCCTGAAGCGCCTCGGCAGCCGCGATCGCTCCCGAGTCGGCCAATTCGAGCTGCTATCCGTCAACTCGGCGGTGGAGACCTCGACTAGCGTGGGATCAGCGGCTCTGCAGCCAGGAGAATGGGTGCGCGACGCCGAGCGCCCAGCGCCAGCTCGGGACCGCGCGGCGGACCTCGCCGGCCACGCGACCGGGCAGCGCGACGAGGTCGGCGGGCGCCGGCGCGCGCGAGCCCA
>JACRGJ010000076.1 GCA_016212425.1 Micrococcales bacterium
CCCCGGCCAGCAGCCACGGCGCGGTCTGCGCCACCGCCGAGCTCCAGCCCCGGTCGAGCAGAGCCACCCGGATGCCGTCGGTGCGGGCGGCCGTGTGGTCCGGCGTGGCCTGGCCCCAGGCCCATCCCGTCGGGCTGCCGCCGCCCTCCACTCCGCGGGAGTAGACGATCTTCACCCACGACTCCGGCAACCCGGACATGTGTGCGCCGGCCTCGACGACGACGGCGCGCCAGCCGCCCAGATCGGGAGCCGGCAGGTCGAGCATCCGCGCCGAGCGGGCGAGCCGCGTCAGGTGCGCCTCCAGTGCCTGAGGGTGCCCGTAGCCGATGCTGACCGTCTCGAACACGCCGTCGCCCCGGGTCGCGGCGAGATCCGGGGCCCGCAGTAGGGGAGACTCCGGGTCGGCCGCACGGTGGCCGCGGACGGTGCCGTCGGGGGTGAGGTCGAGGACGAGCAGGATCGGCTTCGCGCTCACGCGCTCCTCCGTTCGGTCAGCCGTCCGATCATCGACCAGACGGTGGTGGTGAGGTCCGGGTAGGCGAGCGCGATCTGACGCAGCATCCGGTAGTCGCGGTCGGCGGTCGGCTTCCTGCCGCCGTCCGCGCGGATGAGCTCCGCGCGGAGGAGCCAGACGACGAGCTCGTCGACCGTGGGGATCTCCTCCATGAACGCCCACGGATCCTCGCCCGCGTGCAACCGCTCCAGCACGATGGTGCCCCGCTCGTCCTGAGCCTCGGCGCGCAGCACCTCGAGGCTCGCGCGGCGGAGGTGTCCGTGGTCGGGGTCGAAGCTCATCCCCTCGACCCTACGCCCGCCCATGGCGGCGGACCCGGATGCGGCAGCCGGGTGGCGCAAGGGCGGCACCTCTTGTGCCGAGCCCGATCGGGGCATACTATCCAACACATCACTTGATCAAATGAATGGTTGTCTAAGATGGCGGACGAGGAGGCAAGACTCGACCGGGCGTTCCTCGCGCTCGCCGACCCCACCCGGCGCTCGATGATCGCGCGATTGAGTCGCGGACCGGCAACCGTCGGCGAGCTCGCGAACCCTTTCGCTATGACCGTGCAGGCGGTCTCGCGTCACATCCGGGTGCTCGAAGACGCCGGGCTGGTGACCCGCAGCCGCGACGCTCAGCGGCGCCCCGTGCATCTGGCCCCCGAGGCGCTCGAGCGGCTCACGGGGTGGATCGACCGCTACCGGCTCGCCCACGAGCAGTCCTATCGAGCCCTCGACGAGGTGCTCGGAGCTTCCGCACCACCACAGAACGAGGAGCAGGAATCATGACGAACCCCGTCAGCATCACGGCGCCCGAGGGGCTGCCCTTCATCGAGATCGAGCGCGAGTTCGACGCCCCACGGGCGGCGGTGCTCGAGGCGCACCGCGACCCCGAACTCGTGCGGCGCTGGCTGGGCCCGCGCGGGTATGAGATGGAGATCCACGACTGGGACCTCCGCACCGGAGGCCGCTACCGCTACACGCACCACTCGCCCGACCACGGCAGTTTCGCGTTCTTCGGATCCTTCCACTCCGTCTCGCCCGAGCTCCTGATCCAGACGTTCGAGTTCGAGGGCGTCCCCGGGGTCGCCTCGATCGAGACGATGCGGCTCGAGGCGCTGGGAGACGGCACCCGCACCCGGGCGACGATCCACGCCGTCTATCCGTCCCTTCAGGCCCGGGACGGGATGATCGAGAACGGCATGGAGTCGGGCGTTGTCGAGGGATACGAGAAGCTCGACGAGGTGCTCGCGCGCGAGACCACGCCGACCGACTGAGGACGCCGGTCCGGGATAGCGTGGAGCGGGTGACCGCGCACCCGCAGCCTCCCGCCGCCGTCGCCCTCGTCGGCGGTACCGTCCACCCCGTCACCGGCCCGTCCCTCGAGGACGGCGTGGTGCTCGTGCGGGACGGCCGGATCGCGGCCGTCGGCCGTCGTGTCGACGTGCCGGTTCCGGATGGCGTCGAGATCATCGACGCGGGCGGCGCGCAGGTGTACCCGGGCTTCCTCGAGGCACACGGGCACGTCGGCATCCACGAGGAGGCCAACGGGCCCGCTGGCGACGACACGAACGAGATGACGAACCCGGTGACCGCCGGGGTACGGGCGATCGACGCGGTGAACATCGAGGACGAAGGCTTCCGCGACGCGCTCGCCGGCGGCATCACGGCCGTCGTCGTCAAGCCCGGCTCCGGGAACGTGATCGGCGGCCGCACCGTCGCGATCAAGACCTGGGGCGGACGCACGGTCGACGAGCAGCTGATCAGCGACCGGGTCAGCGTGAAGTCGGCACTCGGGGAGAACCCCAAGCGCGTCTACGGCGTTAAGGCGCAGACCCCCTCGACGCGGCTCGGCGTCGCGTACCTGCTGCGGCAGGCCTTCGAGGACGCCCGTCACTACGCCGGGAAGCGGGCCGAGGCGGCCACGGAGGGGAAGGCGTTCCTGCGCGACCTCGCCCTCGAGACCCTCGCCGACGTGCTCGACGGAGAGCTGGTGTGGGACCAGCACGTGCACCGGCACGACGACATCGCCACGGCCGTGCGGTTGGCCGAGGAATACGGGTACCGGCTCGTGATCAACCACGGCACGGAGGCGCACAAGCTGGCCGACGTGCTGGCCGAGAAGAGCATCCCGGTCATCTTCGGCCCGATGCTGACCAGCCGCTCCAAGGTCGAGCTGCGCGACAGGGCGATCGGCAACCTCGCCCTCCTCGCGGAGGCCGGCGTCCTGGTCGCGATCACCACCGACCACCCGGTCGTGCCGATCAACTTCCTCGTGCACCAGGCCTCGTTCGCGGTGAAAGAGGGGTTGCCGCGCTCGGTCGCGATCGAGGCCCTCACCATCAACCCCGCCCGGATGCTGGGGCTGGCCGGGCGGATCGGCTCGCTCGAATCCGGGAAGGACGCCGACCTGGTGCTCTGGTCCGGCGATCCGCTCGACATCCACTCGCGCGCCGAGCGGGTGCTGATCGACGGACGCACCGTCTACACCTGGGAAGCGGAGGCGGGACGCGGGCGCGTCGTCGAGCGCTTCCGATAGCGACGACGGCCGAGGCGGCTGCCGGCGCCGTCGGAGGTCAGAGTCCGAGCGCGACCGCCACCAGCGACCAGGCCATCGCCACGACAACCAGTGGGCCGGTGACCACCAGGACGGCGATCTCGGTCGCGCGGGCGGCGATCCGGCGCTCCGGTTCGACGGTGACCGGCCCGAGCTGCTCGGCGATCCGCCAGAAGCGCTCATCGATCACGGCGGCGTCGTCCACTCGCTCACTCTCTCGCGACCGCGGGGGGATCGCGAGTCCGCGTTCGGGGGCCGAGTCGCCAGTTGCCTGAGCGTGCCGGGGCATGGTCGGCGTCAGATGCGACGGTGGGGCCATGAGCGAAGCGACAGAGCCCGACGGTGCGACAGACTCCGCCGACGCGACGGTGCCCGACGACGTCTGGTCGGACTGGAGGGACGCCGTCAACATCCCGCGGGCACAGCTGGAGAGGTGGCTGGAGACCGACGAGTCCCGGTCGGTGGGCGACACGGGCGATGCCTCCTCGACCGGTCACCGGTCGGGCGAGCGCATTGTGCGCATCCTGGCCAAGAAGAAGGGCGAGCTGACCCAGTCCGACCTCGAGTGGATGCGCAAGGTGATCGGCTACGTGCACCGCCACCTCGCGCAGCGGCCGAAAGGCGACGTGACGGAGACCAAGTGGCGGTATTCGCTGATGAACTGGGGCCACGACCCGAAGAAGACTTAGCCGCGGGAATCGTCGACCGCGTCGATGCGTTCGCACGGGCATGAAACGGATCGGCTTCCTCTCGTTCGGCCACTGGGCCGACGTCCCCGGATCCCGGGTGCCCACCGCATCCGAGGCGTACCGGCAGGCCGTCGAGCTCGCAGTGGCCGCCGAGGAGGTCGGGGCCGACGGCGCGTTCTTCCGAGTGCATCACTTCGCCCGGCAGTCCGCGGCGCCTTTCCCGTTGATCGCGGCGGCCGCGGCGCGCACCCGCCGCATCGAGCTCGGCACGGCGGTCATCGACATGCGCTACGAGAACCCGCTCGCCATGGCGGAGGAGGCGGCGATCACCGACCTCCTCAGCGACGCCGACGGCGCCGGCGGCCGTCTCCAGCTCGGGATCAGCCGCGGCTCGCCCGAGCCCGCGCTGCGCGGCTGGGAGGCCTTCGGCCGCCGCGCAGAGGACGGAGCGACGGATGCCGACCTCGCCCGGGCGACGACGGAGCTGTTCCGTGCGGCGATCGCCGGAGCGGGTGTCGCCCTCTCCGACCCGGCGGTGACCGGTCAAAGCCGACCCCTGCCGATCACGCCGCTCTCACCCGGACTGCCGGAGCGGATCTGGTGGGGCGCCGGCTCCCGTGCGACGGCCGTCTGGACGGCCGAGCAGGGAATGAACCTGATGTCCTCCACGCTCCTCACGGAGGACACCGGGGTGCCGTTCGGCGACCTGCAGGCGGAGCAGATCCGGCTCTATCGGGAGGCCTGGGCCGCGGTCGGACACGACCGCACCCCGCGGGTGTCGGTGAGCCGCAGCATCGTCCCGATCATCGACGACGAGAGCCGAAGGTACTTCGGGGTGCGCGCCCAGGCGGACGCGCACGATCAGGTCGGCTACCTCGACGCCTCGACCCTCGCCCGCTTCGGCCGCGCGTACATCGGAGAGCCGGACGTCATCGCCGAGGAGCTCGCCGCCGACGCGGCGGTGCGCGATGCCGACACCCTGCTCGTCACGGTGCCGAATCAGCTCGGCGTCGACTTCAACGCCCGTCTCCTGGAGGCGATCGTGCGCCATGTCAAGCCGGTGCTGGAGAGCGCGGGTGCGGCGGTGCCCGCGGGGGCGGTTGTCGCGGGCTAGCCTGCCCTGATGCCGGAACGATACGGGAGCGACGTCCTCGCCGGCGACTGGCGCAGCGGCGACCGGAAGGCGATCCGTTCGGTCGTCCTCGAGACCGGGCTCGTGCTCGAACACGCGGCCTCCGCGTTCTGCGGTGCCGTGCTGGGGCTGGAGCGGGGGCACCTGCGGCTCGAGGACCGCCGCGGGGGCGTGCGGCTCTTCCCACTGAGCGACGGGTGGCTCGTCGACGGGGAGGCGGTGACCCTGATCCGCCCTGCCCCCGCCGCCGCGCCGCCGCGGCGGACGCCATCCGGGTCGGTGGCCGCGCCGGCGACGCGGGCCAGGGTGGCAAGGGGCAGCCGCATCCTGGTGGAGGGGCGCCACGACGCCGAGCTGGTGGAGCGCATCTGGGGCGACGACCTGCGCGTCGAGGGCGTCGTCGTGGAGTACCTGGACGGCGTCGATCACCTCGACGCGGTGGTACGCGCCTTCGCTCCGGACCGAGCCCAGCGCCTGGGGGTGCTCGTGGACCACCTCGTGCCGGGCTCGAAGGAGTCGCGGATCGCCGATGCGGTCGCCGCAGGGCCGTACGGCGGCGCGGTCCTCGTGGTGGGGCATCCGTACGTCGACGTCTGGGCCGCTGTCCGTCCCGCGCGCCTCGGACTGGAACGCTGGCCCGAGGTTCCGCGTTCGGTCGAGTGGAAGGCGGGCGTCTGCGCCGCCCTGGGCTGGCCGTACGCCGGTCCGGCGGATGCGGCGAGGGCCTGGCAGCGGATCCTCGGCCAAGTGCGCGGCTACCAGGATCTGGAGCCGGCGCTCCTCGGTCAGGTGGAGCGGCTCATCGATTTCGTGACGGCCCCGCCGGCTGAGCGGTCGGCCACCCGCTCAGGAGGCGCGGTGCCGCCCCGCGCGGGCTGAGCTGAGGCTCTCGGGCAGCGGCTCAATGTGCGAGGCGAAGCACGCCGTGCACTGGAAGACGTAGTCGCCCTCGAGCTCGGTGGAGTAGTGCGGGCCCTCGTGATCGCAGAGGAAGCAGAAGCGCAGCTCGAACTCCTCCGCCGTGGCCGCCGCGGTGCGGTGCGAACTCATGTTCCGGATCCCCCCCCTTCGGATACGCCGGTGCGGTTCCGTCTTCGGGTCGGAACCGACGCTCCCCTCGAGTGTGCCTCGCCGGCGCGCGGCCGGGCAGTCCCCCGAGGGCGTGCGACCCGGGCGGGGGTCAGCTCCGCGCGGGGGCCGGAGTGCGCCGATCAGGACGCCGGGGCGAGGGTGTAGGTCATCTTGCCCTCGGCGTCGAGGACGACGGCGACCGTGCTCTTCGCCGCATCGGCGGCGCGGGTCGCGGTGCACTGGAACGAGGAGTTCGGGGTGATGCGGACCGCGGCGGCGCTGCAGTCGACCTTCCAGTCCTGGCCGGTGCTCTGCAGCTCGGATTGGATCACTTGCTCGGTCTGCCGCGCGTTCGCCTGCTGTCCGGTGCCGGGGCCGTCCTCCGCGCGCGGCGCGAAGGTGGCCACCAGGGCGACCGATCCGAGACCGACGATGGCGCCGACGAGTGCCGACACCACGACGTTCACCGCGAGCGGCGCGATCCCGGAGGCACCGGAGCGGCGCACGGTGACGGCGCGGGCGATCAGGTAGACGACGGGGCCGAGCAGGATCCACCAGGCGGATGCCGCCGGGACTCCGCGTGCGGCGAGCGTTCGCGCATCGGCGACCGCGAACAGGATCGTGACCAGCGCGAGGATCGGCGTGACGCCGAGGAGCGTCACGGGCGGAAGTCCCATGCCCGCCCCGACCATCAGCCAGGCGACGACGACACCGGCCGTGAGCACCGGGGACAGCGCGAGGAGCCAGACGGAGCCCGTGGTGGCGCTCGTGCGGTCGCGCCGCCAGTCCGGCACGGTGCCGGTGAACTCGAGCACGGTGCGCCCGGTGTGCGAGGCGACGGAGTGCTCGGCGGTGCGTCCGGTGTAGAGGGCGAGTTCGTCGTCCGTGTAGTTGGAGACCCAATCCGCGCCGGCCGGTGCGGGTGCCGACACGGTCGGAGTACGGGCAGGGCGGATCGGCTGCGTGTGGTCGGTCCAGCCTTCGCCGTCCCACCAGCGCATCGAGTCGTCGTCATTCGGGTCCTGATACCAGCCGGACGCGGGTACCTCGGCGATCACTTCGGACACAATTCCCCCTGTCGTGTCGCCTGCGATCCTATTGAGCACGCCGGGGCGGGTCTCGCCCCCGTTCGGGGCGAGCTACTCGGGGTCCTCCTCCTGCGCCGGCGCCTCGAGATCCGGGTCGATCGGGGTGGGGTCGAGCGGGTCGGTCTCCTTCGGATCCGGGGTGCCGGAGCCGTCGGGCGCGGAGGACGTCTCGACGTCCGGGCCCTCGAGGGAGATGAGCTCGTCGGCGCGTGCGGTCTCGTCGTCCGGGTCGGAGACGCGCTGCCCGTCGCCGACGGGGGTGCCGGCGCCGGCCGCGGGCACCTCGCCCGCGGCGAAGCTGGGCTGGATGCTGTCGGGATCGGATGTGGTCACGGTGGCTCCTTTCCGCCGCACCCCAGACAACGCGCTCCCGCCGCGGCGGGCAAGCCCCGAGCCCGACCGTCGGGCGCCTCCCAGGCGCTGCTGCACCGCATGGGCGGGCGATCTTGATACCGTCACGCGATGTCCGACTCGCCCGCGTCCCGGTCACCGCTGTCCGCAAGCCCCTACGCGGTGCTCGGCGTCCCCGCGACGGCCAGCGGCGAGGAGCTGCGACGCGCGTTCCGGCGACGGCTGCGGGAGACACATCCGGATGCCGGGGGAACGGCCGCCGCGTTCACCGCGGTGCAGGCGGCGTGGGCGGCGATCGGCACCCCGGAGGCGCGCGCGGCCTTCGACCACGGCGGAAGCTCCGACCTGCGCGAGGCGCGGGAGGCGTGGGCGCCGCCGGCTCCGCGGCGTCGACAGGACACCCGCCCGGTGGCCCGCTCGTACGGGCACCCCGGCGGCTGGTACCGCGAGCGCTACCTCGACCTGCTGCAGCAGTGGGTGGGCTTCGGCGACCCGGTACCGGACCCGTACGACCCGGTGCTGGTGCGCCGTGCGCCGCGCGAGGTGCGGGGCCTGCTCGCCGCCGCCGTGGCGGAGGAGGAGACGGCGCGCCGCCTCGCAACCCTCGGGATGGGGTTCACCATCTGGCACGACGTCGCCACCGACGCAGGCAAGCTCGACCACGTCGTCCTCGGTCCGACCGGGCTGTGGGCGGCGCAGTCGGAGGACTTCGGCGGCCCGGTGACGGTGCGCCGCGGCGAGCTGCAGGGCGCGGACATCCCGCCGGGGGACGCGCCGATGCACGAGGTCGCCCGGCGCGCGCGGCAGATCGGGCGTCGCGCCCGCGTGCGATTCTCCGCGGTGGTCATGGTGGTCTCGGACGGCGAGGCCGGCGGCGCAGGAGGCGTGCAGGAGATCGGCGCGATCCGCGGCATCCCGTCGTCGCTCGTCGAGCGGTCCCGGCTCGTCGACGTGTTGCGCACGGGGATGGTCGGGGTCCGGGTCGGTGGCACCGACCTGTTCGAGCTGCGCTCGCGGCTGCAGGCGGCGGTTGCCTTCGCGTAAGCGCCCCCGCCGGCCGGCGGATAGCCTGAGGAGGTGACGACCGGCGAGTGCATCCACGGGCTCGAGGTCCCGCTCTGCGACGTCTGCTTCCCCCGCGCCGTGCCGGAGCCCGCCCCGCCCGCGGCCGGGAGCACGAGCACGCGGTCGCCCTCTTCCCGTGCGGATCGCAGCGCCCCGCCGTCGCGGCGCCCCGCCGGAGGCACCGGTCCCGCCGTCGACCTCGACCGCCAGCGCGTCCAGCACGTCACCCACCTCGAGAACCTGCTCTCGATCCTCGCCGACGGGGAGATCCGCGCCGGGGCGATGCCGGCCGTCGACGTGAGCTCCGCCACGGCGCGGGACTTGCGGGCCACCACCGCGCTCCCGGGCGGCGGGAGCGCGGCCGACCGGGTGGCGTTCTACCTCACTGCGGACGCCGACCGCTGGCGGGAACTGCGCTCGGGAGCCGCGGGACCTCAGTGGTCGGATGCGGCACGCGCCAGCCGGCCGGCCGACTTCGTCATCCTGGTCGCCGCGTTGGGCGTGCTCGGCGACGTCGTGCTCGCCGACGGCGACGCCGCGGCGACCCCGACCCGGTTCGCCTCCGTGACCCATGATCGGCCGACCGCGTCGCGGATGCTCCGTCGGCTCGTGGCGGATCCGGAAGCCCTCCGTCGCGCGGAGGCCCTCGGCCCGCCCGATGTGCCGATCGACGAGATCCAGCTCGGCGTCGTCGCGAACGACCCGGTCCGCGAGCGGGTGCGGGGTCTTCTCGACGATGCCGGCATCCGCCTCCGCGTCGCGGTGAACCCGCCCTCCTTCGCGCTCGACTGACGCTCCTCGGCACCCGACGCCGCGCGAGGCCATGCCGCCCGCGGCTCAGGCGGCGAGAGCGCCGCGGCGCGAGCCCCCGGCGATACGCCGCAGCGCGGCCAGCGGGATCCCGACCGCCTCGGGTCGTCCCCGCGCCTCCCACACCGCATCGACGACGGCGAAGTCGGCCTCGAGGGCGTCGACGAGCGCGCCGGGGATCGCGGCTTCTCCAGCGGCCGCGGCGTAGCCCTGCCGCAGCGCACTCCGCTGCTCCTCAGCCCAGGCGCCCGCCACGCCGGCGAACCCGGCGGCGTAGTGCAGAGAGCGCAGGACGCCGGCCAGGTCGAGAGCGGCGAGATCGACGCGTTCGCCTCCGGTGGTCGGTTGGGTTCCGCCGAAGGCGTGCAGGAGCCAGTCGCCGCCGTCGGTGCGGGACGTGAGCCCGAGCTCGAGTGCGCCGTGCACGGCCTGGGTCGTCGGCCACTCGGGCAGAGCCTCCGCGCGGCGGTAGACCTCCTCCAGAGCCTCCGCGAGGTCGGCGACCGCCGACACCTCGCTGGCGGCACCGGCCAGCCGCGTCCGCCAGGCGCCGACGGCCGTCGCCCGCTCATCCGGGGTCGTCGCATGACGGCTGAGCTGGTCGCCGAGCGCGCGATGCACTGCTCCGAGCGTCCGTCCGAGAGCGCCGAGATCCGCCTCTGCGCCGTGTCGGGCGGCCGCCGCGACGTGACGCCAGCCGTCGATCGTCGGCGCGGTCGACTCGCGGACGACGGCGAGGTGCGCGACGTGCGCCGTCCCGTCCTCGACCCACCGGACGGGCAGGACCCCCGCGAGGCGCGGCAACGCGCCGGCACCGGCGTCAGCGAGCGCCTCCGCGGCGACGGCATCCGGATGCGGTCCGTCCAGCACGCGGCGGTGGAGGTGCGCTTCGAGCGCAGGGCGCCCGTACGGCTGGAGCCGCAGCACCGGATCCTGCCCGTCGGCGACGAGCGTCGATTCGACGATCATCCGGTCGTCGGCGGAGTCGCGGAGGTGACCGGCCTCGTGGATCCCGGCGAGGAGCGCCGCGGCGAAGGCGGAATCCGCGACCCCGTCGAACAGGGTGGCACCGCCGTAGCCGGCTCCGATGAGCCCCGGCGCCGACGGGTCGGCCAGCACGTCCCGCTCGACGAGCGGAACCTGGTAGAGCACGGGCGTCTCGGGTGCGTCGTCGCGCACCAGCAGCAGGCGGACGCGGGCGGTGGGATCGGGGGAGGGCAGGAAGAGCTCGGCCAGCTCCCGCAACCGCGGGATGCCGCCGGGTCCGGGCGAGTACCACGGCCGGGTCGCCATCCAGTCCGCGATCCGGTCGAGGGTGCTCTGCATGGGGTATGCCTAGCACCCCCGAATGGGGGACGCATCTGTCCTCCCCCCTGCATCCGTGGGGGAAGCCCAGGATCGGGTCAGGGGCCGAGAATGCGCGCGAGCGCGGTCATCGGGATCGGCAGCCAGCCGGGTCGGTTCCGGGCCTCGTAGCTGACCTCGTAGACGGCCTTGTCGAGTTCCAGAGCGTCCAGCAGCACCTGGTGCGTGCGGAGGTCGCCGCTCGCGGCCGCGGCATAGCCGGCGAGATAGGCCGCACGGCACTCCTCGGACCAGGCGCGCGCATCGGCACTCGGGTCCGCGTCGTCCTGGGCGCCGGAGGCGCCGAGCCGACCGGCCGCGGCGGCGTAGTCGAACGAGCGCAGCATCCCCGCGACGTCCCGCAGCGCGGGTTCGGGCCGCGTGCGCTCGGACATGCTGCGCAGCGGCTCGCCCTCGAAGTCGATGAAGACCCATCGGCGGTCCGGTGAGCGCAGGACCTGACCGAGATGCAGGTCGCCGTGGATACGTTGCAACTGCGGCCACACCTCATCCTGCGCGGCGTCATAGGCCGCCTCGATGCGCGGGCGCCAGGGCTCGAGGCCGGCGGCGTCGCGGACCGCCGCGGCGAGGCGGCCGTGCCAGATGGCGACCATGCCCACGACGTCGCCGACGCTCGGGTCGCGAGTCTCGAGCCGATCGGCCAGGGCGGCGTGCATCACCGCGGTGGCGGCTCCGAGCTCCCGCGCCTCCGCGGCGAACGTGCGGCTCTGCTGCGCGGCGCTCAGCGCGATGCGCCAGCCGTCCTCCGCGCCGGTGATGAACTCCTGCAGCACGCCGAGGTGCCCTGAGCCCTGCCCGCCGTGACCGTCGGTCCATTCGCCGACGATCTCGCCGAAGAACCGGGGGACGAACGGGATCCCGGCGGCGCTCAGGACGCTCTGCAGCTCGGCATCCGGGTTGTCGCCGTGGTGGACCACACGGAACACCTTGATGACCAGATCGACGGCTCCGTCGCGGGGGACGACGATCGACGTGTTCGACTGCTCACCGGTCAGCACACTCGCCCCGAGCACCGGGGCGTCGCCGAGCTCGGAGGACCCGCCGGTCATGGCGACCAGGAGCGAGGTGGCGAATGCGAGGTCGTGCGGCCCGTCCACCAGCCAGCCCCCGGCATCCGATCGCCCGATCACGGCGGGGGAGTCGGGACGCGCATGCCGTTCGACCACCGGGATCTGATACACGGGGATGCGGTCGTCCGAGTCGTCGGCGTACAGGAGGAGGGAGATGGCCGCGGCGGGGTCGGTGGAGGGGATGGGAAGGGCGGCGAGGGGGCGCAGCCGCGGGGCGCTGCCCTTTCCGGAGTACCACCGCTGGTGGACGATCCAGGACTCGATGCTCTCCTGCGTGGAAGCCATGGCCCCCTCTTTAGCACAGCGGATTCGACCTCCCGCGAACGGGCGGCACCCTCCCGGGCGGCACTCGAAGACGGACGCGCGCGGCGCGCCGTGCTCTCCGTACGGTGCTCGGAGGAGTCCATCGTGTCCTTCATCTCAGACCTCTTCTCGCACGACGAGTCCGCGGCTCTCGCCGGGCTGGGCGGCGAGCAGGCGCCGATCCCGTCCCTCGGCACGCCGGTCGGCGGTGGCGACGAGGCGCACGGCGGCGAGCGGTCCGGCCCCGGCGCCCGGTAGCCATCGGATCCTCCGGTTGTCGGCCCCGGCCCCAGGAGAGAGGATCGGGGGGACCGCGCGCCGCCCGGGCGCCGGCGATCGAAGGAGATCGCATGATCCGCAGTCCGTACCCCGACGTGGTCATCCCGGACCAGAGCGTCTTCGACTTCCTCTTCGCGGAGCTCGACGACGACGACCGGCAGCGGGTGGCGCTCGTCGACGGACCGAGCGGGGAGACCACCACCTACGAGCAGCTGCGGGAACGGATCCTCGCCCTCGCGGGAGCGCTGGCCGAACGCGGTCTCGGCACCTCGTCGACGGTGGCGCTGCACTGCACGAATGTGCCCGCCTTCGCCGTGGTGTTCCACGGCATCCTGCGCGCCGGGGTGACTGCCACCACCGTGAACGCGCTCTCCTCGCCGGAGGAGATGGAGCGCCAGCTGCGCAGCTCCGGCGCCGAGCTGGTGTTCACCGTCTCCCCGCTGCTGGAGACGGCGCTGGCCGCCGCGGCGGCCGCCGGGCTCGGCCGCGACCGTATCGTCGTGCTCGACGGCGCCGAGGGGTTCGCCTCCCTGCGGGACCTCCTCGCCGAGCGGCGACCCGCGCCGGAGGTGAGCTTCGACCCGGCGACCCACGTCGCCGCCCTCCCGTACTCCTCCGGCACCACCGGGCGCGCCAAGGGCGTGCGCCTGACGCATCGCAATCTGGTCGCCAACGTGGCGCAGTGCGCGCCGGTGCTGGACATCACCCCCGACGACCGGGTGCTCGCGATCCTGCCCTTCTTCCACATCTACGGCATGACCGTGCTGCTGAACCTCGCCGTCAGCCGGCGGGCGACGCTCGTCACCATGCCCAGATTCGATCTCCCGCAGTTCCTCGGCCTCATCCAGGACCAGCGGATCAGCTTCGTCTTCATCGCCCCGCCGATCGCCGTGGCCCTGGCGAAGCATCCGCTGGTGGCGGACTACGACCTCTCGAGCCTGCGCGGGCTGATGTCCGGCGCCGCCCCCTTCGACACCGCCCTCGGCGAGGCCGTCGCCGCGCGGACCGGGGCGACGGTGCAGCAGGGGTACGGGATGAGCGAGCTCAGCCCGGTCTCCCACGTGATCCCGCCGGACCGGCTCGGCGAGCTCCCCATCGGGTCGGTGGGGGTGCCGATCGCGAACATCGAGTGCCGCCTCGTCGACATCCAGACGCAGGCGGACGTGGCGGTGGTGCCGGGTCAGCGCAGCGGATCCGGCGAGCTGTGGGTGCGAGGGCCCAACGTCATGCTCGGCTACCTGAACGACGAGGAGGCGACGGCGCAGACCCTCGACGCGGATGGCTACGTGCACACCGGTGACATCGCCGAGGTGGGTCCGCTCGGCGAGTTCTACATCGTCGACCGGCTCAAAGAGCTGATCAAGTACAAGGGCGACCAGGTGCCCCCGGCGGAACTCGAGGCGGTGCTGCTGACGCACCCGGGGATCGCGGACGCGGCGGTCATCGGCGTCGCGGACGAAGAGGCGGGGGAGATCCCGAAGGCGTTCGTGGTGCGCTCGCCGGGGTCGGAGGTCGGCGAGCAGGAGATCATCGACTTCGTCGGCGAGCACGTGGCGCGCTACAAGCGGGTGCGACTCGTCGAGTTCATCGATCAGGTGCCCAAGTCGTCCTCGGGGAAGATCCTGCGCAAGGATCTCAAGCCGGCCGGGTGAGCGGCGTCGACGGGGGCGGAGCCAGCGGACCCCGGCGTCGCCGCGCTCCATCACCCGGCGTGGAAGCCGCGCAGGCCCGCGGGCGGCTCGTCGGTGACCTCCGGAGCCAGGCGAGGAGAGCCTGCACGGCGTGAGCCTCCCCTTCCGCCACGACGTCGACGGTGCCCTCCGGCAGGTTCTGCGCCCGCCCCGCCACCCCGAGGCGTTGCGCCTCCATCGCCGTCGACCAGCGGAATCCGACGCCCTGGACCCGCCCGTGCACGATCGCGTGCCGGCGGATCCGCTCGCTCATCCGCCGACCCGACCGGTGGGGTCGGCGGCCGCCTGATCCTCGAGCTCGGGGCCGCCCACGGGGCGACCCGCCCAGCTCACCAGCCGCCAGCCCTCCGCGGGGTCCCCCTCCAGGACCACGACGCCGGTGTTGTCGAGTCGGAAGAAGTCGGGTTCTCCGAGATCGGCGTTGCCCACCCGGCGCGAGCACCAGGTGCGGATCGCCGCGGCGTGGCTGAGGGCCGCGGATGCGCCGGGCCCCGCGCCGTGGGCGATCCGTTCGATGGCGTCGTCGTAGCGCGCGAAGAACTCGTGCCCGTCGGACGCCCCCGGCACCCGCGGGTCGAGATCCCCCGCCGACCAGGCGAAGAGCACGGCGATGAACTCGTTCATCGCGTCGGCGTCGCTGCGGCCCTGGAGGTCGCCGGCCTCGACCTCGCGCAGACCCGCCAGGACGACCGGCTCGATGGCGAGCTCGGCGGCGAGCGGAGCCGCGGTCAGACCCGTCCTGCGCATGGTCGATACGTAGATCCGGTCGATCCCCTCGTCGGCCAGCGCGCCCGGAAGCGCCTGGGCCTGCTGTCGGCCGAGCGGCGTCAACCCCGGTCCCGGTACCGCGGCGTCGAGCACGCCGTCCACGTTGGCCGGGGTCTGGCCGTGGCGGATCAGGAGGAGTCGCATCCGCTCCAGGCTAGGCGCACCGGGCGACGGGATGGCTGTACCCGCACGCGGGCGTCAGATCATCAGGTACGCGCGGGCGTCGGCGATCCAGTCCTGAAGCTGATCCTGGCCGTAAAGGGCTCCGACGATCAGGCCCGCCACCGCGATGAGCGCCGCCGCGACCGTCCCGACGGTGAGCGGCAGCACCTTCGCCCCCTGGCGGCCGAGGGCGAGCTGGCGCGCGAGGAGGTAGACCACCGAGCCGAGCAGGATGCTGAGCGCGCGTGGCTGCCGCTCCCAGCCGAGCGAGCGGAGGCGCGAGTGGTCGTTCGCGACGAGAAGGATGGGCACGAGCACGATGCCGACCGCGGCCGCGCCCAGGGCGAGGAGCGTCCACCGCGGATGGGCGATGGCGACCCAGGCCACGACGGTGATCGCCGCGACCGCGCCGATCGGCACCAGCGCGAGCAACCACGCGCCGACGGTGTTCGAAGTTCGGGGGAGGAGGTCGGTCCACCAGGCTCCGCGCGAGGAGATCGAGCGCGTCGCGGTGTCGCTCGCGGGTGCCGAGCCTGGTGTCGGCGTCGCGCGCGGCGTCGTGAGCGGGTGGATCACCGATCCGGGGGCCGGCGCGCTCACCGGGGAGGGGACGGCCGGCCGGGGTGCCGCGCCGCCGCGCGCGGGTCCGGTTGGGGCGGCGGC
>JACRGJ010000077.1 GCA_016212425.1 Micrococcales bacterium
CATGTACAAGGTGACGAGCAACGCCCACGCGCTCACCGGTGACGGCGTGGCCATTGCCTGGCGGCGCGGCGTCCCGCTGATGGACATGGAGTTCTTCCAGTTCCACCCGACAGGGCTTGCCGGTCTCGGCATCCTGCTCACCGAGGGCGCCCGCGGCGAGGGCGCGATCCTGCGCAACGCCTCGGGCGAGCGCTTCATGGAGCGGTACGCCCCGACGATCAAGGACCTCGCCCCGCGCGACATCGTCGCCCGGTGCATGGTGCAGGAGGTCGCCGAGGGCCGCGGCGCCGGCCCGAACAAGGACTACGTGCTGCTGGACTGCACGCACCTCGGCGCCGAGGTGCTGGAGACGAAGCTGCCCGACATCACCGAGTTCGCCCGCACCTACCTCGGCGTCGACCCGGTCACCGAGCCGGTGCCGGTGATGCCCACGGCGCACTACGCGATGGGCGGCATCCCAACCAACATCAAGGCCGAGGTGCTACGCGACAACGACACACCGGTGCCGGGCCTGTACGCGGCCGGCGAGTGCGCCTGCGTGTCGGTGCACGGCTCGAACCGTCTGGGCACGAACTCGCTGCTGGACATCAACGTGTTCGGGAAGCGCGCCGGCAACAACGCGGCCGACTACGTGAAGACCGTGGACTGGACGCCGCTGCCCGCGGATCCGGCCGGGTTCGTCCGCGGCCTCGTCGAGCAGCTGCGCGACGCGACCGGCACCGAGAAGATCGCGGTGCTGCGCAAGGAGCTGCAGGACGAGATGGATCGGAATGCGCAGGTGTTCCGCACCGACCAGTCGCTCGAGCAGGTGACGCAGACCATCCACTCGCTGCGCGAGCGTTACCAGAGGATCGCGGTGCAGGACAAGGGCCACCGCTTCAACACCGACCTCCTCGAGGCGATCGAGCTGGGCTTCCTGCTCGACCTCGCCGAGGTGGTGGTCTTCTCGGCCCGCAACCGCAAGGAGAGCCGCGGCGGCCACATGCGCGACGACTTCCCGAAGCGCGACGACGAGAACTACATGAAGCACACGATGGCCTACCTCACCGGCGACCCCCACTCCGCGGATGCCGCCGACCACATCTCGCTCGACTGGAAGCCCGTCGTGATCACCAACTACCAGCCGATGGAACGGAAGTACTAGGTGGGGATCACGAACTACCAGCCAGCCCGACTCATGGAACGGAAGCACTAGGTGGGGATCACGAACTACCAGGCAGCCCGACTCATGGGACGGAAGTACTGATGGCGAACGCGCAGCCCGCGATCATCGAGGGCGAGGTCGAGGCGCTCCCGGGCGTCGAGTCGTTCACCGTCACGCTGATCATCCGGCGCTTCGACCCCGAGCAGGACACCGAGCCGCGCTGGGTCGACTACGACGTGCAGATGTAAGACACCGACCACATCCTGGACGCCCTGCACAAGATCTAGTGTGAGCTGGACGGCTCGCTGTCGTTCCGCCGCTCCTGCGCGCACGGGGTGTGCGGGTCGGATGCCATGCGCATCAACGGGCGCAACCGGCTCGCGTGCAAGACGCTGATCAAGGACCTCGACATCAGCAAGCCGATCTACGTCGAGGCGATCAAGGGCCTGCCGCTGGAGAAGGACCTCATCGTCGACATGGAGCCGTTCTTCCAGTCCTACCGGGAGATTCAGCCGTTCCTCGTCGCCAGCTCCACCCCGAAGGACGGCAAGGAGCGGATCCAGTCGGTCGCGCAGCGCGCGCGCTTCGACGACACCACCAAGTGCATCCTCTGCGCCGCGTGCACGTCCTCGTGCCCCGTGTTCTGGACCGACGGGCAGTACTTCGGGCCGGCCGCCATCGTCAACGCGCACCGGTTCATCTTCGACAGCCGCGACGAGGGTGCCCAGGTGCGGCTGGACATCCTGAACGATCGCGAGGGCGTCTGGCGCTGCCGCACCACCTTCAACTGCACGGAGGCCTGCCCGCGCGGCATCCAGGTGACCAAGGCGATCGCCGAGGTCAAGAACGCGATCCTGCGCGGCAAGGCGGACGTCCCCGCGGCCTAGTTCCGAGGTCGATGTCCGGTTCCGCGACGCGGAGCCGGACCGCCGATGCGCTGGGAGCACCGCGGCCCGGCGCCGCTGTCGTCACGAAAAGTGACCGCGACGGCGGGACGACCGCCACGTAACGAAGAGACGACCCGGAAGCGGATCTATGACGCGGCGGCGCCGGGTCAATCCTCGATGTCGACCCGCAGCCCGAGGGTGTTCGTGGTTACCGTCACCGGTCGCAGCAGGCCGACGACCGCACCCACGAGTCCGCGGGTGTCCTGCTCGATCTTGACCTTGCCGTCGCGGATCGCATCCGGGATGGCGGCGGACCAGGTGCCGGACGAGGAGACCACTGCGGTGAGGGAGGTCTTGCCGCCTCTCCCCTTGGTGTCGACCTCGATCAGCACGCGAGCTCCCGGGGTTCCCGTTCCCCCGAGCTGCAAGGCGGCGGCTACAGGAGGGGCAGGGGCCGCAGGAGGAGCCGGTCTCGCCGGCGCGGCGACAGGAGCCGGAGGGAGTACGCCGGAGAGCACGCCGCCGACGGCGCCTCCCACGCCACTGACGGCGTTTCCGACGCCACTCACGGCGTTCCCGACCGCTTGGCCGGTGCCGGTGACGACGGCGCCGACGGTCGGAGTCGGGGAGGCCGAGCCGGGCTCGGATCCCCCGCCGACGGGAGCGCCTGTGTCACCGGAGGCATCCCCGGTCGCAGACTCGGCACGGTCGACGACGTCGGGAGATGCGACATCGGGTGCGGCGTCCTGGGTCGAACGGGCGCCGGAAGAGCCGGGCACCAGCGGTGCCGTGGCGGAGGTCGCGGGCCGGGCGGTCGTCGTCGAGGTGACGACGGGCACGCCGACCGCCACGGAGCCGCCGATGACAGCGATGGCCACGAGCCCGCTCAGCAGCGAGGGCGCACCGACCGATGCTGCGGCGGTCGCACCCGCTGCGGTCACCGCGGTGCCGGCGACGGCCGCTCCTCCGACCCCCGCCGCCCCGACGCCCACCGCACTCGCGCCGGCTGCGCCCGATCCGAGAGCGACGATCGAGGCGGGCAGGGCCGGGGCGGCAGTGGCCGCCATCGCCGCGCCGGGAAGCGCGAGCTGACTGAGGACGGCTCCCCCGACGACGCCGCCCAGGATGAGCGGCACGAGCACCAGGGCGAGGTGCGAGCCGACCTCCTCCACCTCGTCGGCGATGATGGTGCACTTGGCGCAGTCGGCGAGGTGCCCCTCGAGCCGCGACCGCTCGCGGTCGGTGAGAGAGTGGCGCGCATGCTCGCCGAGGCGCGCGATGGCCCAGCGGCACTCACCCGACGAGCTGGCATCCGAGACGTGCGCCTGGAGCCAGGCCGTGCGCAATCCCTCCCGAGCGCGGTACGAGAGCGCGGCGACACCGTTCGCCGTGAGGCCCATGATCGGCGCCACCTCGTGCGGGTCCATGCCTTCGACCTCGGTGTACCAGAGCACCGTCTGCCAGCGGTCAGGGAGGGTCTTGAACGCGCGGGCGGTCAGCGTGCGATCCAGAGCCCAGGCGGCCGGGTCATCCGGGATCCGCTCATCGGGTGCGTCCTCGATCTCGTCGACGTGCACACTGCGTGATTGGGCGGTGCCCCAGCTGCTCGCGAGGTTGCGGATGGTCGTGTAGAGGTAGGGGCGGAAAGCGCCGCGGGGACCGCCACCCGCCAGGACACGCTGATAGATGCGGGCGTAGGCCTCGGAGACGAGGTCGTCCGCATCGATCGACGACGTGAACTGACGGGCGACGCGCATGGCCGACCGGTAGTGGCGGGTCCAGAGCTCGCCGAACGCCTCGGAGTCCCCACCCTGAGCGCGCTCGATCAACTCCCCGTCGGAGATCTCGAGCTTGGACAGCTGGTCGGTCACGTTCCCCCTGCACTTCCTGTTGCACACCCGGGCCCTCGTGCCCCCGTGGGTTCGGAGCGGCGGTGCTCCGGGACAGGAGCACTCTCGTCCGACACCAGAAGAGACGGCGCGGCGGCGCTGCTATGACGCCGGGCAGGAGCCCCCGTCAGGGGGTCAGCCCTTCGGCAGCCCCTCCCGCGCGAGCGGGACCGGAGCTCCGACGTACGCGACCACCTTCGGCCCCGTGGCGCTGCCGAGCATCACCTGCCGGCCCAGAATGCTCTGAGCCCCGTCCTGGGCGACGACCACGCCGACTCCCTGATACGGGGCGTGGCTCAGAGTGGAGTAGGCCAGCGGCAGGAGACCGTTTCCGTTGACCCGCCCGTCCTCGAGGGCCGCCGCCAGCGACTTGCGACTGAGCGGGTCGCCGGCCTCCGAGACCGCCTCCGTGGCCGCGTACCCGACGGACATCCCGTAGATCACGTCGGAGTCGACCGGCCGCCCGTCGCCGAACTGCGCATTCACCTCGGCGAAGAGCTTGACCCAGGGATCGTCGTTCGAGACGGGCAGCGCCGTCGTCGTCAGCAGGCCGTTGACGTACTCGCCGTAGCTGCTCGGCAGCGCGTCCGCGATGGTCGTGATCCCGCCGCCGAGCGACGGAGTGGCCCACTTGGCTTCGTAGCCGGAGGCGCGCGCCGCGGTGATCGCCGCCGCCGTCTGGACGTCCGCTCCGCCCACCACGTTCACCTGGCATCCGGCGGCGCGGAGCGCGGCGACCTGCGCTGTGAGATCGGTGTCGGTCACCGAGAACCGCTGCTCGGCGACCACGTTCTTGCCGAGCACCTGCCGCAGCCCGGACATGATCTCGTCGCCGCGGACGCCCTTCTCGACCACCGCGCAGTACTGAGTCGAGACGATCCGGCCGTTGACCTCGGTCTGCCCGTTGTACTGGCGATCCAGCGTCGTGGCCAGCACCTTCGCCTCGATCGTGGTGTCCGGCGCGAAGCCGAAGCGCATCGGGGCGGTCTCGACGTCGTTCCATCGACGGTCGCCGGACCCGATGAACAGGTCGGGCACCTTCTTGTCTGCCAGGTACCCGGCGACCGCGCCGTGCGTGGCGGAGCCGGCGCTGCCGAGCATGGCGAACACGCTGTCCTGGGTCACCAGTTTCGCGACGGCGGTCTTCGCCACGGCCGGATCGGCACGGTCGTCGCGCACCCGGTACTCGAGGGTGCGGCCGTTCACTCCGCCGCGACTGTTCACGTAGTCGAACCACGCCCGGGTGGCGCCGGTGATGCGCTTCCACTGCGGGCCGAGCGGTCCGGTCAACGGGGCGTGCGCCCCGAACACGACGGTCTTGCCGGCGCCGAGCGGTGCGGCGATGTCGACCGCGGCGGCCGACGTCGACGCACATCCTGCCAAGGCCAGAAGCGCTCCCGCCCCGACGAGCGCGGCCGCGCCGCGGATCCCCCTGCCGAGCATGATCAGTCCCCCCGTGATCGATCGGTCGGATCGAATCTAGGCAATCACCGCGCGCCGGGCGACCCCGCGTTCGGGGTGCGGCCGGCGCTGCCCGGATGCGGCTCAGGCGCGTCGGGTGTCCCCCTGCGGCTCAGGCGAGTCGGGCGACCTCCCTGCGGCTCAGGCGAGTCGGGCGGCCTCCCGCGCCTCGGCCGCGCCGGGAGCGGCGAGGGCGGCCGCGGCACGAGCCCGCGCCTGGCCGAGGGTGACCGCGGCCAGCTCGGCCCGAACGTCGGCCAGCGCGGCCGGGGTCATCGACAAGGTCGTGGCGCCGAGACCGACCAGCACCACCGCGAGCTGCGGATCCGCGGCGGCCTCCCCGCAGATCCCCACCGGCTTCCCTGTGGCGGCGCCGGCATCGCCGAGCAGCTTCACCAGACGCAGGACCGCCGGATGCCACGGGTCCTGATAGCTCGCGACGCTGCCGAGCATCCGGTCGGCCGCGAGGGTGTACTGCGTGAGGTCGTTCGTGCCGACGGAGACGAAGTCGGCCACCTGCAGCACCTGGTCGGCGAGCACGGCCAGCGAGGGCACCTCGGCCATCACCCCGACCGTGTGCAGCCCGAGCCCGCGGGCGTAGTCGACGAAGTAGGCGGTCTCGTGCTCGTCGGCGACCATCGGGGCCATCACCCAGAGGTCGGCGTCCGTGGCGTCCTGCGCCCCCTTCAGCGCGGTGAGCTGGTCGCGCAGCACCTGCTCGCTCGCCCGGAGCGCGCGGAGGCCCCGCAAGCCGAGCGCGGGGTTCTCCTCGTGAGCATCGTTGAGGAACGCCAGCGGCTTGTCGGCGCCGGCATCCAGAACCCGCACGACGACCTTCTTGCCGGGGAAGTGCCGCAGGAGCTCGGTGTACTGCGTCTGCTGCGACTCCACCGAGGGGGCGTCGTTCTCGCCGAGGAACAGGAACTCCGTGCGGAACAGACCCACCCCCTCCGCGCCGAGGGCGACGGCCTCGGCCCCGTCCGCCGGGGACCCCACGTTCGCCAGCAGCGGCACCTTCGTCCCATCCGCCAGAGCCCCGTCGGTGATCGGGGCGGCCGCCTGCGCGGCACGCTCGGCGATGCGGCGCTGCGCTTCGGCGATCTGCTCCGCGCTCGGGGCGACGGTGACGACGCCCGCCTCCGCGTCGAGTACCAGCGCGGTCCCGTCGGCGAGGTCGAGCACCCCGGTGGCGCCGACGATCGCGGGAATGGACTTGGACCGGGCGAGGATCGCGGTGTGGCTGGTGGGCCCGCCGTCGGAGGTGACCAGGCCGAGCACCTTCGTCAGGTCCAGGAGCGCCGTGTCGGCGGGAGCGAGATCGCGGGCGACCAGGATGAACGGGGTCGGCGAGCTCGGGACGCCCGGCGCCGCCACACCGCGCAGGTGCGCGATGATCCGCTGCGCCACGTCGGCCAGATCGGTGGCACGCTCGGCGAGGTAGCCGCCCAGGGCGGTGAGCTGATCCTGGAACGAGGCGAAGCCCTCGAAGACGGCCCGCTCGGCCCCTGTACCCCCGTCGATCCGCCGGTTCACGTCGTCGGCGAGCATCGGATCCTGCGCCATCATCGCGGCCGCCTCGAGCACCGCGGCACCCTCGCCGCCCGCCTGCGCCGCACGCGCGGTCAGGTCGGCACCGACCGCCGCGAACGCCGCGGCGACCCGCGCCTTCTCGGCCGCGGCGTCGCCGTCGTGGCGCTCATCGCGCGCCGGCTCCGGTAGCGGCTCCGGCATCCGGATGAGGGGGCCCGTGGCCACCAGTCGACCGACTCCGACGCCGCGGATCTCCGTTGCCGTCACGAGGGGCTCCTTCACCTGGGGGGATCGATTCTCACCCTATCGACGCGTCGCACCCTCTGGACCCGAGGTGGGAACGCCGCGCTGTCCGCCTCTCGGAGCCCTAGCGTGGTGCTGTGCGGAAACTGACAGCCCTGATCGCGTGGGCCATGGCGACCCGGCCCGTGCGGGTGTTCCTGCACTACGCGACGGCGCGGGGTCCCATCCTCGCGAGCGGGCTGGCGTTCCAGGCGATCTTCTCGGTGTTCGCCGCGATCTGGGTGGGCTTCTCGGTGCTCGGGCTGGTGCTGGCCGGCGACACCGGACTGCGGGAGGCGGCGATCGCCCAGCTCGGGCAGGCGGTGCCGGGGTTGATCTCCGCCGACGGCTCGGCCGGCGCGATCGACCCGCGCCGGCTGCTGGAGCCCGGCGCCATCAGCTGGACCGGCATCCTCGCGCTCGTCGGCCTGCTCGTCACGGCGCTCGGCTGGCTCGCCTCGACCCGCGACGCGACCCGGGTGATGTTCGACCTTCCGCCGCTCGTCGCGAACCCGGTGCTGCTGAAGCTGCGCGACCTCGCCTTCGGGATCGGCTTCGCCGTCCTGATCCTCGCGGCCGCGATCATCTCCCTCGTCACCACCGCGCTGACCTGGACGGTGCTCGACCTCGTCGGGATCGGCGCCGACTCCGTCGGCGGAGCGGTCCTCGGCCGCATCCTCGGCGTCCTCCTCACGTTCGTCCTGCAGGCCGTCGCGGTCGGCGGGCTCCTCCGGGTGCTCTCCCGCATCCGGATCCCGTTCCCCGAGCTGCGGGAGGGGGCGCTGCTCGGCGCGCTCGGGTTGTCGGTCCTCACGGTGCTCGGCGGGGCTCTGCTCGGCGGCGCCTCCAGCAACCCCCTCCTCGCCTCGTTCGCGGTGATCCTGGGACTGCTCATCTACTTCAACTTCGTCTGCCAGGTGATCCTCATCGCCGGCTCCTGGACGGCGCTGCGCTGCGCCGACGGCGGCGTCGTGCTCGACCGGTCGGCCGACGACCAGCGGATCAGCTCCGCCATCGAGCTGCTCGAGGGGAACGGGTTGGCCGTCGGCGTACCGGTCGCGCGGCGCCGAGGACGCACCCGCATCCGCTCCTCCTGAGCCGCGCAGCCCGAACGCGTCGGACCTCGCGGGCCCAGCGCGTCGGAGTCGCGGGTCGTCCCTAGGCTCGGACGGTGCCCACACCCCTCCGCATCGCCTCGGTCAACGTCAACGGCATCCGCGCCGCCTTCCGAGGCGGCATGGGCATCTGGCTGGCGGCGACTCAGCCGGACATCCTCGCGTTGCAGGAGGTGCGGGCCGAGACGGAGCACCTCACGACGCTGCTCGGCGACGAGTGGGATGTGCTGCACGACCCGGCGAGCGCCAAGGGCCGCGCAGGGGTCGCGATCGCGTCCCGCCGAGCCGCCACCGTGCACCGCGTGACCTTCGGACCGGATTCCTTCGACAGCGCGGGGCGGTGGCTGGAGGCCGACTACGACGTGGACGGCACGCTGGTGACCGTCGTCAGCGCCTACGTGCACTCCGGCGAGGCAGGGACTCCCAAGCAGGAGGAGAAGCAGCGCTTCCTCGACGTGTTCGCGCGACGACTGCCGCTCCTGGAAGCTCACAACCCCCGCGCGGTCGTGATGGGCGACTTCAATGTGGCCCACCGCATCCTCGACATCCGCAACTGGCGCGGCAACCGCACACACTCCGGGTTCCTCCCCGAGGAGCGGGCCTGGCTCGACCGGATCATCGGCGCGGAGGGTGTTGCCGAGTACAACGCCGGAGGCGGACTGGGCTGGGTCGACCTCGGCCGGCGATTCGCCGGCGAGGTGGACGGGCCGTACACCTGGTGGTCGAACCGCGGCCGCGCCTTCGACAACGACACCGGATGGCGGATCGACTACCAGCTCGCCTCGCCCGCCCTCGCGGCATCCGCCGTCGGCTACCGCGTCGACCGGGCCCCCTCGCACGCCGAGCGCTGGTCGGACCACGCCCCGGTCGTCGTCGACTACGCGGTGTGAGCAGCGGCCCGCGCGCGCTGGGAGACTGGGGAGCGTGACCCTCCGCCTCTTCTCCGGGATGCAGCCCTCGGCCGACTCGCTCCACATCGGCAACTACGTCGGCGCGCTGCAGCAATGGGTGCGGATGCAGGACGAGGCGGATGCCGTGTTCTGCGTCGTCGACCTGCACGCGATCACGGTGCCGCAGGACCCGGCCGAGCTGCGGCGGGCCACCCGGCGCACCGCCGCGCAGTACATCGCCGGCGGCATCGACCCGGAGCGTTCGATCCTCTTCGCCCAGTCGCAGGTGCCCGCGCACACGCAGCTGGCGTGGGTGCTCGACACGATCACGGGTATGGGCGAGGCGTCCCGGATGACCCAGTTCAAGGACAAGACGGCCCGGCAGGGCGCCGACTCGGCCAGCGTGGGGCTCTTCGCCTACCCGATGCTGATGGCCGCCGACATCCTGCTCTACGACACCGACGTGGTGCCGGTGGGCGACGACCAGCGGCAGCACGTAGAGCTGACCCGCGATCTGGCCGCGCGCTTCAACGCGCGCTATGGCGACCTGTTCGTCGTGCCGGAGGCACGCATCCAGAGCGCGTCGGCGCGGATCTACGACCTGCAGAACCCCACGACCAAGATGTCGAAGTCCGGCCAGAGCCCGCAGGGCATCCTGTGGCTGCTGGATGATCCGGCGGTGAGCGCGAAGAAGGTCCGGTCGGCGGTGACGGACGCCGAGCGCGAGATCCGCTTCGATCCGGCCGCGAAGCCGGGGGTCTCCAACCTGCTCTCGATCCTCTCCGCCGTATCGGGAACCGCGATCTCCTCGCTCGTCGACGACTTCGCCGGCCGCGGGTACGGGGACCTCAAGTCGACGGTCGCGGATGCAGTGGTCGCCGCGTTCACGCCGGTGCGCACGCGCGCCCTGGAGCTGCTCGACGACCCCGCCGAGCTGGACCGCATCCTGACCCGGGGAGCGGATCGCGCCGCCGAGCGGGCCGACGCGAAGCTCGCCGAGGTGTACGACCGGGTCGGCTTCCTGCCCCGCGCGTGACGCCGTTCGAGCTGCGCACTCCGCGGCTGACGCTGGGAGGCGGCCGCCGCCGCCATCGACACGATCTTCTCCGGCAACCTCTCAGCCGGGTCGAGTGTCAGGCGGTGATCCCGAATCGGGTTTCCCTCGCCGCGGCACGCAAGCTGGGATTCCGTTACCTCAAAACGCGACCGAAGGCGGTGCCGTCGCGGGACGGGTCGACACCGCCCTCCTGTTCGGCAAGCTTCGCACATCCGACGACCGCACCGAGTAACCCGCCTGGCCGTGAGCGGCCGTCCGTAATCAGGCGTGCGCGGTCCGTAGTGCGCGCGCCCGACGGGAAGCGGCGGTTCGGCCTGAATACGGGCCCCGCCGGTGCTGGCGAACCGCCTCGATGACTGCCAGCACGATCGAGCCGAGGTCGCCGTGGACCTGCGCCGCGTCGTAGCGCACGGCGGTCAACCCCTGGAGGACGCTCATGGCGTCGCGCACATAATCCTCGTGGCGACGCGGTCCGGAGTGGTACGCGGCCCCATCGGCCTCCACGACGACGCAGCCCTCCACGAGCATGTCCACCCGACCGACGCCGGTAATGACCACCTGCAACTCGACCCGGAGGCCCGCTCGCACCAGGGCGACACGGATGAGGGACTCGAGTCCCGACTCCGCTCGGCCATCCACCAGCTGGAGCACGCGGCGCCTTCGTGCGTCACTGCAGTAGGGCCGCAGTTGCGTGAGGGTCACCAGTCCGCGGTGAAGCGCGCTGTCGACGGAGGCCACCGAGTCGGCGAGCGACTGACAGACCATCGCCACCAGGAGAGCATCGAGGACGGAGACCCGGTGCGGAGACGGCACGGACACGAGCGGGTTCCAGTGTCGGATAACGCGACCAGCGCGCAACCGGGATGCGTTCGGCGCCAGATGCACGTGAAGCGCCACAACGACGGTGACCCAGACCTCGTAGCTCCGGAGCGCCGAGACGCACCCGAGTACTCCGCCGATCCGGACCGCTTCGACCTCCTCCGGGATCGCGTCGGAGTCGCAGTAGAAGCCGCGCCGGACTCGGCGGAGGGTTCCGTCGAGGAGGAGTCGCTCGATCCTCCGCTTACTGGTGCCCGCGCGGTGGAGGTCGGCGGTGGAGTAGATGGCCATTCCGGGATGCTGGCGAACCACGCCTCGGATGGTGGGGTGGATACCGCGATCTGTGGGGAGGTCGGCCGGGGGCGAGCCTGGGGAGGAGCGGGACTCGCTCGGCTGTGGGGCCGGGCGCCGACCCGATTCCGGTCCGCAGTCGCGTCCGAGCCTGACGACGGGACGCGGACCACGGGCCCTCCGCCCGCCGACCCGGTGGTCGCTCGACCCGGTGGTCGCGCGGCCCGTATTCAGGGTCGAGGGCGCCCGTCGACCCGGTCGCAACGAGCCCAGGCCTCCCGGCCCGAATATAGGACAGGGCGCGGACCAACGCGACGGACGCGTCGGACTCGGGTTGCATGGCCCGAGCCCGACGCAGGTGCTACTGCACGTCGGCGTCGACCCAGTCCATGGACTTGGTGACGGCCTTCTTCCACAGTCGCAACTGCCGGGCGCGCTCGTCGGCGTCCATCGAGGGCTCCCAGCGGCGGTCCTCCTGCCAGTTCTGGGCGAGCTCCTCGAGACTCGACCAGAAGCCCACTGCGAGGCCCGCGGCGTACGCGGCGCCGAGCGCGGTGGTCTCCGCGACGACGGGGCGGACGACGGGGACGCCGAGGATGTCGGCCTGGAACTGCATCAGCGTGTTGTTGGCGATCATGCCGCCGTCGACCTTGAGCTCGGACAGCTCGACGCCCGAATCGGCGTTGACGGCCTCGATGACCTCGGCGGTCTGGAACGCGGTGGCCTCGAGGGCGGCGCGCGCGACGTGACCCTTGTTGACGTAGCGGGTCATGCCGACCAGCGCGCCCCGGGCATCCGGCCGCCAGTACGGCGCGAACAGACCCGAGAACGCCGGGACGAAGTACACGCCGCCGTTGTCGTCAACCGTCTTGGCGAGGGTCTCGGACTCCTCCGCCGAGGAGATGATGCCGAGATTGTCGCGCAGCCACTGGATGAGCGAACCGGTCACCGCGATCGAGCCCTCGAGCGCATAGTGCGTCGGCTGGTCGCCCAGCTTGTACCCGACGGTGGTGAGGAGCCCGTTCTTCGAGTGGACAATCTCGGTGTCGGTGTTGAAGATGAGGAAATTGCCCGTGCCGTAGGTGTTCTTCGACTCGCCCTGCGCGAAGGCCGCCTGCCCGAACGTCGCGGCCTGCTGGTCGCCCAGGATGCCGGCGACCGGAACCTCGCGCAGGAGGTTCGAGGCCTCGACCTGCCCGTAGACCTCGGAGGAGGACTTGATCTCGGGCATCATCGAGCGCGGGATGCCGAAGTCGGCCAGGATGTCGTCGCGCCAGGACAGCGTCTCGAGGTCCATGAACAGGGTGCGGGAGGCGTTGGTCACGTCGGTGGCGTGGACACCGCCGTCGGTGCCGCCGGTGAGGTTCCACAGCACCCAGCAGTCGGTGGTGCCGAACACGAGCTCGCCCGCCTCCGCCCTGGCGCGGGCGCCGTCGACGTTGTCGAGGATCCACTTGATCTTCGTGCCCGAGAAGTAGGTCGCCAGCGGCAGGCCGACGATCTGCTTGTACCGCTCGACGTCGCCGTCGGCGAGCTCGTCGACGATCGACTGGGTGCGGGTGTCCTGCCAGACGATCGCGTTGTAGACCGCCTCGCCGGTGGTCTTGTCCCACACCACCGCGGTCTCACGCTGATTGGTGATGCCCACGGCGGCGATGTCGTGCCGGGTCAGGTCGGCCCTGGACAGAGCCTGGCCGATGACCTCGCGGACGTTGTCCCAGATCTCCTTCGGGTCGTGCTCGACCCATCCGGCCCTCGGGAAGATCTGCTCGTGCTCCTTCTGGCCGGTGGAGACGATGCTGCCCTTCTTGTCGAAGATGATGGCGCGCGAGGAGGTGGTGCCCTGATCGATGGCGATGACGTAGTCGGCCATGGTGCGGATGACTCCTTTGTCTGGTGGGGGTGGTCGGATGGGATTCAGCCGAGGCTGAGCAGCACGTTGGAGGCGAGGGCCGCGATGGCGCCGCCGATGAGCGGGCCGACCACGGGGACCCAGGAGTAGCCCCAGTCGCTCGGGCCCTTGCCCTTGATGGGCAGGACCGCGTGGGCGATGCGGGGGCCGAGGTCACGGGCCGGGTTGATCGCGTAGCCGGTCGG
>JACRGJ010000078.1 GCA_016212425.1 Micrococcales bacterium
GTAAACGCCTTCGACGTCCTCCCGGGTGAGGTCGACCGCGAGCACCTTGTTGACGTGATCGAGCACGTAGTCGATGTCGGCGGCGGTGGCGGCCGGATGCGCCTTGTCGAGGTTCCAGTCGGTGTCGGTCGTGCCGATCAGCCAGTGCCGGCCCCACGGGATGACGAACAGCACGCTCTTCTCGGTGCGGAGGATCATCCCGATCTTCGACGGGAACCGGTCGCGCGGCACGACGAGGTGGATGCCCTTGGACGCGCGCACCTTGAAGCCGCCGCGGGCCCCGACCATGGCCTGGGTGTCATCGGTCCACACCCCGGTGGCGTTGACGACCTGCTTCGCGTGGATCTCGAAGCGCTCTCCCGTCTCGAGGTCGTGCGCCTCGACGCCGACCACGCGCTCGCCAACCTTGAGGAAGCCCTCGACGCGCACGCGGGGCGCGATGTGGGCGCCGTAGAAACTGGCGGTGCGGGCGAGATTCGCGACGTAGCGCGCATCGTCGACCTGCGCGTCGTAGTAGGTGAGCCCGCCGACGAAGGCATCCTTGTCCAGGCCGGGCATGAGCTTCAGCATCTGCGACTTGGAGAGGTGCCGGTGGTGCGGCACTCCGGGCGGGCGCCCGCCGGACCACGAGAACGCGTCGTACATCAGCATCCCGGTGCCGATGTAGACGCGCTCCCACAGCTTGTGGGTGAGCGGATAGAGGAACCGGACAGGCTTGACGAGGTGCGGCGCGATCCGCTGCAGCAGGAGCCCCCGCTCGATGAGGGCCTCGCGGACGAGGCGGAAATCGAGCTGCTCGAGGTAGCGGATGCCGCCGTGCACGAGCTTCGACGAGCGACTCGAGGTGCCCGATCCGACATCTCGCGCCTCGAGCAGCCCGGTGCGCAGGCCCCGGGTCACCGCGTCGAGCGCGGCGCCCGACCCGACGATGCCCCCGCCGACCACGAGGATGTCGAGCTCCTTGTCGCGCATGTTCGCGATGGCGTCGGCGCGCTCCTCGGGTCCGAGCTTGCGGGAACGGGACACGGGCTTGACTGCCTGCGCGAGAACGACCACCGGATACTCCTCATCGACGTGGTTCCAGGCTACGGCGGCGGCACGGCGGCCCGCACAGACGACCGGGCATCCCGCACGGATGTGCAGGGAGGGCCAGGCGGGGCGTCAACTCCGGGTGTACGGGGCGACGACGACCTCGACGCGCTGGAACTCCTTGAGGTCGGAGTACCCCGTCGTGGCCATCGACCGGCGGAGTGCGCCGATCAGGTTGACCCGTCCGTCGGCGCCCGCCGAGGGCCCGAACAGCAGCTGCTCGAGCGGCGCGATCGTGCCCACGTCGACGCGGTGCCCGCGCGGCAGCTCGGGGTGGTGCGCCTCCGGCCCCCAGTGCCATCCGCCCCCTGGTGCCTCGGTGGCGCGGGCGAGAGTCGATCCCAGCATCACCGCATCCGCGCCCACCGAGAACGCCTTCACGATGTCGCCGGAGGTGCCGAGCCCGCCGTCGGCGATGACGTGCACGTAGCGCCCGCCGGACTCGTCGAGGTAGTCGCGGCGGGCACCGGCGACATCCGCGACCGCGCTGGCCATGGGGGCGTGGATGCCGAGGCTCGTGCGCGTGGTGCCTGCCGCCCCGCCGCCGAAGCCCACGAGCACCCCGGCCGCGCCGGTGCGCATGAGGTGCAGCGCGGCCGTGTAGGTGGCGGCGCCGCCGACGATCACGGGCACGTCGAGCTCGTAGATGAACTTCTTGAGGTTGAGCGGCTCGGTGGTCTTGGAGACGTGCTCGGCGCTCACGGTGGTACCGCGGATGACGAAGAGGTCGACCCCGGCGTCGACGACGACCTGCGAATGCACCGCCGTTCCCTGCGGACTGAGCGCGCCCGCCACGGGCACCCCGGCGGCGCGGACCTCGGCGAGGCGCTGACGGATGAGGTCGGGACGGATGGGCTCGGCGTAGATCGCCTGCATCCGCTTCGTCGCGGTCTCCGGCGGCAGTTCCCGGATCTCGGCGAGCAGCGGCTCGGGATCGTCGTACCGGGTCCACACCCCCTCGAGGTCGAGCACGCCGAGACCGCCGAGCCGACCCATCGCGATGGCGATCGCGGGGCTCACCACGGAGTCCATGGGGGCGGTGAGCACCGGAACCTCGAACGTGAAGGCGTCGATGGACCAGCTGACGCTGACGTCCCGCGGGTCGCGCGTGCGCCGGCTCGGCACGATGGCGATGTCGTCGAAGGCGTAGGCGCGCCGGCCCCGCTTGGCGCGCCCGATCTCGATGTCGCTCACCGGGTCAGCCTAGCGACGGGGGCCGCGGTGCCCGCCGGCTTCCGAGGGGTCGCAGATTCGCGAGAAGGAGCCGACGGGGCGCCCGGGAAGGCGGAATCGCGCCCCCTCGGGGCCGGGTCACCCGAGCGGGCGGAGGGCGAAGCGACCCTCGACCACCCGGGGGGTGAGGCGGTACTGCTCCTGCACGCCCGGGCCGCAGGACGCGGTGCCGATGCCGTGCTGGGCGAGGTCCACCGTCAGCCACGAGTGCTCACCGACGTCGGGGAGCTCGTGCGGATGCGGTGCCGCGTCGAGTTCGGCGGCGCTCCACCGGCTCAGGGTCACGGCGACGGCCTCCGAGTCGAGCGCGAGGCCGCCCTCGGCGCTGCGCAGTTCGAGGTCGACGACGTGTCGGGCTCCGCTCTCCTGCGGGCGGACGTACTCCTCCCGCATCCCGTCGATGCTCGCCGCGAACCGACCCAGGCGCTGCGACTGACCGGTGTCCGGGTACCGCTGACCAGGACCGTGCCCGCTCCACGCGGCATCCGGGGCGAACGGCAGCCCGAACCGCAGCCCGACCCGCGCCCACGTGCACGGCCACTGCCCCAGCGGCTCGACCCGCACCGCGAGGTCCAGGCGGTCGCCGTCGCTGGTGTAGGTGACGGATGCCCGCACCGCCCAGTCGTAGGACGCCGGCCCGATGCGCGTCGTCACCACCACGCGGTTCCCCTCCGCCGAGACGGACTCGACCCGGGTGCGCAGGTCGTGGAGCCCCGCCTGCCGCCAGTCGTCGGCCTCGGCGGACGCCGCCTGCGGGCTGAACGCGGTGCCGCGGTCGTTGTCGGTGGGCGCCCGCCACAGCACGAGCTCGGGCCCGTCGAGCTCCGTTCCGGCAAGGGAGAGCAGTCGACCGGTGCGCTGATCGAGCACCGCCGGCCCGAGCTGGATGGCGCCGTCGCGTTCCTCGGGAGCGGCCGAGGCCGCGGGGGCCGCGGCGACCGGCAGCGCGCCGCCCTGCCCCCACGCGATCTCATACCCGGCATCCGCCCATCCCGTCGCCTCAGCGAGCACAGCGCGGACCGTGACGACCTCGTCCGAGGGGTCCACGGGCATGGTGATCCGCACGCTCTCCCCCGCGGCGATGACCGGCACCTCGAGATCGCCGGAGGCGCCGGAGAGAAGCGACCACTCGAAGCGCAGGTGCCCCGTGTCGAGGGTGTCGTACAGGTTCCGGATGAGCACCTCGCGCCCCTCGACCGTGATGCGGACGGGGGCGATGACCCGCGTAAGGTCGTGCAGGGCCGGTCGGGGGTTCCGATCGGCGTCGACGAGCCCGTCGGCGACGAAGTTGCCGTCGTGCACCCGCTCGCCGAAGTCGCCGCCGTAGGCGACCCACTCGCGCCCGTCGGCGGTGCGCTGGCGGATACCGTGCTCGAGCCACTCCCAGACGAAGCCGCCGGCGATGCGGTCCGAGCCCTCGATCAGCGCCTGGTACTCGGAGAGGCCCCCTGGGCCGTTGCCCATCGCGTGGGCGTACTCGCACAGCACGAACGGCAGCGCGCGCCGGTGCGCGTCGAGCCCGGCGTCCGTCGTGGCCTCCTCTGCTCGCCGACCGATCGCCTCCACCTCGGCGAAGCCGGGGTACATCCGGGAGTACACGTCCACGTCGGGGCTGTCCCAGTCGCCCTCGTAGTGCAGCGGCCGGGAGGGGTCGCGCCGCCGAGCCTCCGCCGCCATCGCGGCCAGGTTGCGGCCGACGCCCGACTCGTTGCCGAGCGACCACATGATGACGCTCGGATGATTCCGATCGCGTTCCACCGTGCGCGCCATCCGCTCGACCAACGCCGCCTCCCAGTCGGCGTCGTCCGTGGGGTTGCCGCGCCAGTCGGCGAAGATGAAGCCGTGGGTCTCGAGGTCGCACTCGACGACCAGCCAGAACCCGAGCTCGTCGACCAGGTCGAGCAGGTCCGGATGCGGCGGATAGTGCGAGGTGCGGATCGCATTGATGCCGTGGCGCTTCATCAGGTGCAGCTCGGCGACCACCGTCTCTCGCGGCACCACGCGACCGAGATCCGGGTGGTGCTCGTGCCGGTTCACGCCGCGGAGCAGGATCGGCGCGCCGTTGACCCGGAGCACGCCGCCCTCGGTGTCTACCGTGCGGAATCCGATCCGCAGCCGCGCGGTCTCGACCGCGGAGATCACCTCGAGGTCGTAGAGCCGCGGCACCTCGGCCGACCATGGCGCGGCTCCGGGCACCTCGATCGCCTCGCCGGGGACGAGTTCGAGTCCGAGCTCCGGCACCCGCACCACCGCGTCCGGGGCACCCTCGACCTCGACGCGCAGGCGCCCGGAGCCGCCGGCCCAGTCCGCCTGCACCCGCACCGCGCGGATACCCGCCTCCGGCCGGGCGAGCACCGCCACCGAGCGGAAGAGGCCGGGCAGCCACCACATGTCCTGGTCCTCGAGGTAGCTCGTGGCGGACCACTGCGCCACCCGCACGACGAGGTGGTTCGACCCGGCGCGGATGACGGTACTGACGTCGAACTCGTGCACCAGCCGGCTGCCGCGGGTGGTGCCGATCCGCTGCCCGTTCAGCCACAGCTCCCCCGCGACGTCGACGCCGTCGAGGCGGATCCAGGTGCCGGCGTCGGGCGTCCAGGAGAAGGAGGTGGCGTAGTCCCCGGTGGCGTTCTGGTCCGGGACGTGCGGCGGATCGATCGGGAACGGGTACTTCACGTTCGTGTAGGCGGGGAGCCCGTAGCCCTGCATCGGCCAGCTGGAGGGGACCGGGATGCGTCCCCAGCCGTCGGTGTCGGCGCTCGCCACCTCGGCCAGGTCATCCGGCGCCGGCCCCTGCGAGTAGCGGAAGGACCACTCGCCGTCGAGGACGAGCGTGCGGGCGTCGGTGGCGAAGCGGGCGCGCGGCGGAAGCGCGGCCTGCCCGACGAGGTCGGCGGTGTGGGAACCGCTCATTCGTCAGCCCTTGTTGGCACCGAGCGTGAGCCCGGCGATGAACTGCCGCTGGAGGGCGAGGTAGACCACCAGCGTCGGAATGACGATGATGATCGCGCCCGCCGCGAGCAGGTTGTAATTGGACAGGAACTGGCCCTGGAGATTGTTGATGCTCGTGGTGATCGGCAGGCGGTTGCCGGACTGAATGAGGATCAGGGGCCAGAAGTAGTCGTTGTAGATGAAGATGACCTCGAGCGTGCCGAGCGCCGCGAGCGCCGGACGGGTCAGCGGCATGATGACGCTGATGTACTGCGTCCAGACGCCGGCGCCGTCCACCCGCGCCGCCTCGGACAACTCGAGCGGGATCGCCTTCATGAAGTTCGACAGCACGAAGGTGCAGAACCCGATCTGGAAGCCCGTGTTCGCCAGGATCACTGCGGCGAGCTGGTTCAGCAACGTGCCCGAGTCCGAGATGGAGTACGGCAGCGGCGTCAGCTTGAACAGTTCGAAGATGGGCGCGGCGAGCACCTGCGGTGGGAGCAGATTCCCGGCGGTGAACATGATCAGCAGGGTCACGTTGAACCTCCACGAGAACCGGCTGACGGCGAAGGCCATCATCGACGCGAAGAACAGCGTGAGCAGCACCGTGGGGATCGTGACGAGCACGGAGTTCCCGAAGTAGGTGAGCATCCCGCCCTGGGTCCAGGCATCGATGAAGTTCTGGAAGTTGTACGTGCCCGCGATGGAGAAGTAGCCGTACTTGTCGGTGTCGGCCTTCGGCCGAAGCGACGTGTACACCGCCCACAGCAGCGGGATCAGCCACACGATCGCCATGATCGACAGGAAGGCGTACGTGCCGATCGGCAGCCGACGATGCACCCCCCGGCTGTCGGTGCGCGACAGGGCTGCCACCGTGGGAACGGTCGCTGCGGTCATCGGCCCATCACTCCTTGGTCCGGAAGGTGCGAGACAGGTAGAACACGATCGGCACCAGCGAGATCACGAGCAGCACGATCGCGAAGGCGCTGCCGATGCCGATCACCTGGGTCTCGCCGACCAGATACTGCACCACCAGCACGCTGATGAGCTCGAGGCCGTTCGTGCCGCGATTGATGACATAGACGATGTCGAATGCGCGCAGCGACTCGATGATGGTGATGACCACGATGATGACGTTCGTCGCCGCCATCGCCGGGAACACGATTTGGAAGAAGGTCTGCCGCCCGTTCGCGCCGTCGAGAGAGGCGGCCTCCTTGATGCTCGGATCGACGCCCTTCAGGCCCGCCAGGTACAGGATCATGATGTAGCCCGCGTGCCGCCAGGTGGCCGCGATGAGCGCCGCCCACAGGTTGACGCTCGAGTCTCCGAACCAGTCGACGGCGCGCGACGTTCCCGCCGTGCCGAGCACATTGTTGATCAGCCCGTTGTCCTGCGAGTACATGAGCTGCCAGATGATGCCGATCAGCGCGACCGACAGCATCACCGGCATGAAGAAGATCGACTGGTAGACGCGGCTTCCGCGGATCTTGCCGTCCAGCAGCACGGCCAGCAACAGCCCGAGGGGAGTGCCGACCACGGCGAGGAACAGCAGCCAGACCACATTGTGCAGCACCGCCGGCCAGAACTGCGGCGACTGATTGAGCGCGAAGTTGTAGTTGGTGAGCCCGTTCCACTGGAAGCTCGTGAGCGAGAGCCCGTCCCACTTCATGAAGGACAGGAGGAACGACGCCAGCGTCGGAATCCAGACCAGAACGGCCTGGATGAGCGTCGGGATGCCGATCATCAGGCCGAGCACGACCTTGTCCCGTCGGCTCAGTTGGCGCAGCCGCCTCCGCGGCACGGGCGATCGGGGCGCCCGCGCCGCGGGAAAGGACAGCTGATCGGTCACTGCTGCGCGTACAGCGTCTTCGCCTGCGACTCGATGTTCTTCAGGTCGATCGAGCCGGACTTGATGAAGTCGAGCAGCGCCGGATTCAGCACGTTCGACGCCATCGCGGGGAGGGCGTCGCGGTCGAAGAATTGGCTGATGTACTTCGCGTCCGAGATGACTCCGCCGAGCTTCTTGGTGAACGCGGAGTACCCGGAGGTGTCGGCGTCCTTCGCCGTCATGATGTTCGACTTATCGACCGCGTAGTACGCCTCCTGCCCCTTCCCGGTTCCGAGGAACGCCAGCAGGTCCTTCGCGGCCTGGTTCGACGCGCCCTTCTTCGACAGCATCAGGCCATCGATCGGAGCCTCCACGGCATCCCGACCCTCGACCTTGACCGCGGGGAAGGGGAAGAAGTCGATATCGGCGAGCGCCGCCGGATCCGTGAACTGCTGGGTCACGAAGGAACCCAGCAGATACATGCCGGCCTGCTTGTCGCCGAGCTTCTGTGCAGCTTCCTGCCAGGTGAGCCCGGCGGCGCTCGGGTCCTGGTAGGGCAGCAACTCCTTCCAGGTGTCGAAGACATCCTGCACCTTCGACGAATCCCAGCCTTCCCTGTGCGCGCAGAGGTCGACGTGGAACTGGTAGCCGTTGATGCGCATGTTCAGATAGTCGAACGTGCCGTCGGCGGGCCAGCCGTCCTTGTCGGCGAAGGCGATCGGGATGATGCCGTCCGCCTGCATCTTCTTCGCGACGGTGACGAGCGCATCGAAGGTCTCCGGAACCTCGTAGCCCTTCTCGGCCCAGACCGACTTCCGGTAGAAGAAGCCCCACGGATAGTTGTAGTTCGGCACGAAGTACTGCTTGCCGTCGTCGCCGGTGGAGGCCTTCTTGAGGGCGCTGGTGTAGTTGTCGCCGATCTTGTCCCAGACGTCGCTGATGTCGCCGACCAGGCCCTTTTTCGCGTAATAGCGCATCCGGTAGCCGGCGAACCAGGTGAAGGCGTCATCCGGGCTGCCTTGCAGGTAGTTGGTGATCTTGTTCTGGAAGCTGTTGTGATCGCTCGTGTTGACGGTGATCTTGTTCTTCGACTGCTTCTCATAGGCCGACACCAGCGCCGCATACGCCTTCTTCGGCACCGGGTCGGAGGCGTTCGACCCGAAAGTGCCGGTGCCGGTGCCGGTGGCGCCGCCCCCCGACGACCCGGAGCACGAGGCGAGGACGGCCGCAAGACCGACGCCGACCGCGCTCGCACCCGCTCCCTTCAGCAGATTCCGTCGATTCAATTCGACACCGTAGACAGCCATGAGACTCCTTCGTCTGGGTTCGCAGATGGGGCGGTGCAGGGGTGCAGGAATGCGACCGCAGCCAACGTGACCGGTCACGCGACTCATGCTAGTCAGATCGAGGGCCGCCTCGTCAACGCCTCGGGGCGGCAGGAACCGAATCGTGACCTAGAGAGCCCGCGGCGGGCCGGAGCTCTCGCGGACGAGAAGATCCGTGCGACCCGCGACTTCGTCGTCGACGATCAAGCGCCCGTCGATCAGCGCGATCAGCCGCGAGATCGCCGCCTCGCCGAGCCCGCCGAACTCCTGCCGCACGGTCGTGAGCGGTGGAGCAGCATGCCGCGCTTCGGGTATGTCGTCGAAGCCGACGACGCTGAGGTCGACCGGAACGTCGATTCCGAGCTCCCGCGCTGCGTGCAGAAGGCCGATCGCCATCTGATCGTTCGAGGCGAACACGGCGGTGAAGTTCCGAGCAGGCAGGAGTTCCCGGCCCGCGGCGTAGCCGGAGTCGGCCGTCCAGTCCCCGTAGACCAGAGGGAGCGGGACGAGACCCGCGGTCTCGAGGGCGCTGCGATACCCGTCGGCGCGTTGCTCCACCTCCGCCCAGGCCTCCGGTCCGGCAAGGTGGAGGACGCGCCGGTGGCCCAGCTTGATCAGGTGGCGGGTGGCCGCCTCAGCGCCGGTGTGCTGGTCGAGATAGGCGGTGTGAGCGGGGCCGCCGCGCCACTGCAGGGTGATCGAGGGGATCGATCCCAGCCGCGCCTGCAGCACCTCCCAACTCAGCTGCTGGGGAGCGATGACGATCAGACCATCGATGCCGTGCCGGATCAGTTCCTCGAGCGCCGACGAGAGCTCGGGCTCGAGCCCTGTGCGCGTGGACACGACGGTGATGGCGTAACCATGCTCCCGCGCGGCGAGCTCGAGGGCGAGCGCGATGCTGGAGGGGCCGAACATGGTCGGTGCGGTCGTGATGAGGCCGATGGTGCGGTGCCGCGAGGAGGCGAGTATGCGAGCCGCGCGATTGGGCTGATAGTCGAGGTCGGCGATCGCCCGCCGCACGCGCTGGGCGGTCTCCTCGGTCATGCCTGTCTGGCGGTTCAACACGCGCGAGACGGTCTGCCGCGAGACCCCCGCCTGCGCCGCGACATCGCGGATCGAGGCGGGTTTGCTCCGCGATGGCTCAGCCACGCCGCCTCCCCTCGACGACGCGGGATGCGCCGTGCCCGATTTTAGGGCAGACGCCCGCGCGGGCCGGTCAGCGGAAGAGCCGGCGGCGTACGGCCGCCGCGCAGCCCAGCAGCAGAAGCCCCCCGGCGATCGCGGCAGCGGCCGGGCCGAGGCCGGACAGCACATCCGCTCCGGTTGGCGCCAGCTGCGCCGCAGGGTCCGGCGCCGCGGGGGCGACCGGGGCCGCGGCGGCCGGGACGACGACCGCGTCGAAGACGAGCTGAGCCGGGTCGGCGGGATCGGGGATCGGCGCGACCGCGAGCGCCGGCCCGATCCCTCGGCCCGGTGCCGCGGCGGCGACCTGCACCGGGGCGGGGAACACGGCGGGGATGTCGAATCCACCCGCCGCATCGGTGGTCGCGGTGAGCGGTCCCCCGGGCAGCGCGCCGCCGGCGGCGGCCGAGACGGTGACCGTCGCCCCCGGCACCGGGGTGCCGGCCGGATCGAGAACGCTCCCGGCGAGGCTCGCGGTCTGCGCGGCGATCCACAGGTAGGCGACGGGGCTGCCGGTGGCGCTGATCCGGGTCGACGTCAGGGTCAGGGTGCTGATCGGGGCGGTGGGTGAGAACCAGGCGGAAGCGCCCGCGGTGTCGGCGACGTTGCCACGGAGCTCCCCGGTCGCGGGGTTCCACACCGGCTGGTCGCCCCCGCCGGGCGCCGAGTTGTACGAGCCCTGATACCCCAACGACCCGAGGTCCACCGGGCCGCCCGGACCGGTGGCGGAGAGCACGAGGGTCTCGGCGTCCACGTCGCTGAGCACGAAGGACCAGCGCGCACCGGGGGTGGGGGACGCGAAGGTCACTGTCGTGCTCGTCGAGCCGGCGCCGGAATGGAGCGCGAGGGGAACGCTGCCCGAGGAGGTCCCGTACACCTGCCCGGGCGGCGTGCTGCCCGTCTGCACCACCCCGGCGGAGACACCCAGCGCCGGGTCGGTGCTGACGATCGACCCCACCGGGAATCCCGGCGTCGTCGTGATGGTCGCCGGCGGCACGGCGGCGGTGCTCCAGGTGGTGGAGCGCTGGCGCGGGGCGGCGTCTGCCGCCATCGTCCCCGCAGCGACCGCCGTCACGGCGAGAATCAGGGAGGCGAGGACCGCGCGCGTTCTCATCTTGTCAGGCTAAGCGGGTGGACCGGTCGTGTCACCCCCGCCCGTTCCCCGATGTCAGCGGGAGTAGTTCGGCGCCTCGACGGTCATCTGGATGTCGTGCGGATGCGACTCCTTCAGCCCGGCGGCGGTGATGCGCACGAACCGCCCCCGCTCCTTCAGCTGCGGGATGGTGCGGGCGCCGACGTAGAACATCGACTGCCGCAGCCCTCCGGTTAGCTGGTACACCGTCGCGGCGAGGGCGCCGCGGTAGGGGACGCGACCCTCGATGCCCTCAGGGATAAGTTGCGCGTCGCTCGGCACATCCGCCTGGAAGTAGCGGTCGCGGGAGTAGGAGGTCTTCTTGCCGCGGTCCGAGAGGGCCCCGAGGGAGCCCATCCCGCGGTAGTTCTTGTACTGCTTGCCGTTGGCGTAGACGAGTTCGCCGGGGCTCTCGTCCGTTCCGGCCAGGAGGGAGCCGAGCATCACGGTGTCGGCGCCGGCGACCAGCGCCTTCGCGATATCGCCGGAGTACTGCAGCCCGCCGTCGGCGATCACCGGGACTCCGGACCGCCGCGCCGCCCGCGACGCCTCGTAGACCGCCGTGACCTGCGGCACCCCGACCCCCGCGACCACCCGCGTCGTGCAGATCGAGCCCGGCCCGACTCCGACCTTGATCGCGTCGGCGCCGGCGTCCACCAGCGCCTGCGCACCGGACCGCGTCGCGACGTTGCCGCCGATCACCTCGACCCCGGCGAACGCCGGATCGGCCTTGAGGCGGCGGATGATCTCGAGAACCCCGGCCGAGTCGCCGTTGGCGGTGTCGACGACGATGACGTCGACCCCGGCGTCGAGGAGCGCGCCGGCCCGCTCCCACGCGTCGCCGAAGAATCCGATCGCCGCGCCGACGCGGAGCCGACCCGCATCGTCCTTCGTCGCGTTCGGGTACTTCTCCGTCTTCTCGAAGTCCTTGACGGTGATGAGCCCGCCGAGGCGACCCGCCGCATCCACCAGCGGCAGCTTCTCGATCTTGTGCTGGGCGAAGATCGCCACCGCGTCATCCGGGTCGATGCCCACGGGCGCCGTGATGAGCGGCGCCGAGGTCATCACGTCGCGAACCCGGGTGGTGTCCTTCTCGAACGGCGAGACGAAGCGCATGTCGCGGTTGGTGATGATGCCGACCAGGCGGCCGTCCCCCTCGACCACGGGCAGGCCCGAGACGCGGAACTGCCCGCACAGCGCATCCACCTCCGCGACGGAGGCGTCGGGTGTGGTGGTGACCGGGTTGGAGATCATCCCCGACTCGGACCGCTTCACCTTGTCCACGTGCGCCGCCTGGTCGCCAATGGAGAGGTTGCGGTGCAGCACGCCCAGGCCCCCTTGACGAGCCATCGCGATCGCCATCCGCGACTCGGTCACCGTGTCCATCGCGCTGGAGACCAGCGGAGCGGCGAGCTGGATGCGGCGGGTCAGCCGCGCGGAGGTGTCGGCCTCGCTCGGGATCACGTCGGTGTGCCCCGGCAGCAGCATCACGTCGTCGTAGGTGAGACCGACGAACCCGAACGGGTCGCGGTCCTCCACGTCGTGATGATTCTCGTCGTGGTCTGACTGACCCATGCGTGCGGCCTCCGGCTGTGTCTCAGGATGCGGCCGGGCTGCCGCGCTGGAGACCGGATGAGAGATGCTACCCGCTCTGGCCTTTCCGCCGCGCGGGACGTACCGTTGACCACCCCGATCACGCGAGAGAAGTACGCGAATGACCCGAATCTTCGCGATCGCCTGCGCCGCGCTGTTCCTGACCGCCCTCCCCGCGCCCGCCTTCGCCAGCCTCCCCGACGACGATCCGGTGGCGCCGTTCGCCCTCGGTCCCGTCGCTGTCGACCTCCCCCCGATCGTTCAGGACGACGGCCTCCCTCCGGTGGACCCACCTCTGCTCCCGCCGGATCCTCCGCCCGAGGTTCCGGCCGATCCTCCGCCGGGAGTGCCGACGACCCCCGTACCGCCGGTCGGTCCGAGCGACCCGCTCGGTCCGGGCGACCCGGTCGGCCTGGGCGGCTCCACGTCGCCCGCGCCGACGCAGGCCGGCGGAGGCGCGGCGGTCGAGACCACATCGGTTGCGAACGGCGCCTCGTCCCGGGTCTCACCGCCGCGCGCGACCGGCGCGTACTTCGTCGTCCGTGGCCGGTACTCCGGTCGCGGGGCGACCGGATCCGCCGGCGCGAAGCGCATCGAGTCCTCACCCGCACCCGCACCCCTGCTCACGCCGTCGCCGGGTCAGGATCTGACGTTCACACCCGTCCCGTCCGGCCGTGAGGCCCCGAGGCTCACGAACGCCGCGTCGACGCTGACGTATCCCGAAGACCCCGCGTCGGCGGCGGCGACCTGGTTCGTCATCGTGTTCGCCGTGCTCGGGATCGGCGTCGTCGCGGGCTCCTCGATCGTCCGTCGCGTCCGCTACCGCTGACGCTGCGGAACCATCGCCGCGGGGGTCAGCCCGCGGCGGCGACGTCCTCGGCGAGGGTGCCGAGGTACAGCTCGATGACCTTCGGGTCGTTCGCCAGTTCCCGGCCCGTGCCGGTGTGCGAGTTGCGGCCCAGGTCGAGCACATAGCCGCGGTCGCAGATCTGGAGGCAGCGGCGCGCGTTCTGCTCCACCATGATCACCGTCACGCCGGTCTTGTTGATCTTGCGGGTGCGGATGAAGGTCTCGTCCTGGCGCACCGGCGACAGGCCGGCGGAGGGCTCGTCGAGCAGGAGCACCGACGGGTTCATCATGAGCGCGCGGGCCATCGCGACCGACTGCCGTTCGCCGCCGGAGAGTCCGCCGGCGCGCACCGTGCGGCGTCCGCCGAGGATCGGGAAGAGGTCGAAGACCACCTCCAGCCGCTGCTTCACCTCGCGGGGGCGGAGGAACATCCCCATCTCCAGGTTCTCCTGGATCGTGAGGGAGGGGAAGACGTTGTTCGTCTGCGGCACGAACGCGACGCCCTGCTGCACGAGTCGATTGGCCTTGAGGTTCGTGATCTCCTGGCCCTTGAGCTTGACGTGGCCTCCGCGCACCGGCACGAGCCCGAACAAGGCCTTCAGCAGAGTCGACTTGCCCGCGCCGTTCGGTCCGATGATGCCGATGAGCTCGCCCGGGTAGGCGGTGAGGTTGCAGCCGTGCAGGATGTCGATGCCGGGCAGATACCCCGCGACGAGGTCTTTCGCCTCGATGACCGGGGTGCCCCGGAGCTCGGTCGCAACCATGTCAGCCGTCCTGCCGGGCGCCGCGTCCGCGGCGCGTGATCTGGCCGGCGCCCTGGGCGACGAGCGCATCGAGCGACTCGCCTTCCGCCAGCAGGGCGTCATCGCCGAGGTCGGTGTCGTGGTGTGCGCCAAGGTAGGCGTCGATGACCGCCTGATCCTTCATCACCTCGGCGGGCGGAGCCTCGGCGACGATCCGGCCCTCCGCCATCACGACCACCCAGTCGGAGATGAAGCGCACCATGTGCATGTCGTGCTCGACGAACAGCACGGTCGTGCCGTCGTCGCGCAGCTCCTGCACGTGGTCGAGCAGCGACTGGGTGAGCGCGGGGTTCACGCCCGCCATCGGCTCGTCGAGCATGACGAGCGAGGGGTTGGACATGAGCGCCCGCGCCATCTCGAGGAGCTTGCGCTGCCCACCCGAGAGGCTGCCGGCGTAGTCGTCCTTCTTCTCGTACAGCTTGAAGCGCTGGAGCAGCTCGAGGGCTCGCTCGCGGATGGCCTTGTCGCGCGGACCCCACACCGGCCGGAGGAAGGAGAGCAGGAAACCCTCGCCGGGCTGGTCCTGCGCGCCGAGCATCATGTTGTCGACGACGGTCATCCGCGACAGCACCTTCGTGAGCTGGAAGGTGCGCACCATGCCCGACCTCGCGACCGTGGCCGCACCGGTGTGCTTCAGCGACCGGCCGTTGAACTCCCAGCCCGTCGGGCCACTGTGCGAGGCACTGGGCCGGTCGAAGCCGGTGATGAGGTTGAAGAACGTGGTCTTGCCCGCGCCGTTCGGGCCGATCAGGGCCGTGATCGCGCCGCGTTGCACCTCGAGGTGGCGCACGTCCACGGCCTTCAGTCCGCCGAACTCGCGCTCCATGTTGGAGACCTTGAGGATCGGGTCCGGCTTCGCGACCCCCGGGATTCGGTCGACGACGGCCAGCTGGGCCCGCAGCGCCTGCCGGTCGAAGAGATAGGGGTATCCGTGGGCGAGGCCCGAGCTGTGATCGCTCATTCGAACGCCATCTCCTTCCGATTGCCGAGGATGCCCTGGGGCCGGAAGATCACGATGAGCATCAGCCCGACTCCCACCAGGATCCACGTGAACTGCGGGACCTGCTGGGAGTTCATGATCTCCGGCGGGATGAACTGCCGCGCGAGGTCCTGGATGGCGATCCGGCCCACGAAGTAGATGACGCTGCCGAGGATCGGACCGAACACGGTCGCCGCGCCGCCGAGAAGCAGACACGTCCAGATCAGGTAGGTCGTCGTGCGGCCGAGGGAGTCCGGCTGGACCGAGGCCGACAGGGCGTAGATAATGCCGCCGAATCCGCCGACGACTCCGCCGACCACCAGGGCCTGGAGCTTGCGGGCGTAGACGTTCTTGCCCAGGCTGCGCGCCGCATCCTCGTCCTCGCGGATCGCCTTGAGCACCCGACCCCACGGTCCCCGGGTGACCAGCCACACCAGTAGGGCGAAGAGGATGACGAGCCCGAATCCGACGACGCGCAACCAGATGCTGTCCCCGCCCGCGGTCCACGGTTTGGCGTAGGGGCCGATCCGGGCGATGCCGTCTCCGAAGGGCGACAGCGATTCGAACTCCTTCGCGTAGCTCGAGCGGGCCACCCCGAGCACGCCGCCGGTGATGGGCTGCAGAACCGAGTTCGCCCCGACGATCCGGACGATCTCCGCCGCCGCGATCGTGACGATGGCGAGGTAGTCGCCGCGGAGCCGCAGAGCGGGCAGTCCCAGGATGAGCGCGAAGATCGCCGCCGCGATCATCGCGATGATCACCGCCGCCCAGAGCGGAGCCCCGAACTTCTGGCTGATCGCGAATCCGTAGGCCCCGACCAGCATGAACGCCGCCTGGCCGAAGTTGAGCAGGCCGGTGAATCCGAAGTGGACGTTGAGGCCGATCGCGGCGATGATGAACGCCGCCGTCAGCGGGGAGAACGCGGCCTGACCGAAGTCGATGACGAGGCTCTGCAGGAAGTCCATGTCGAGTACCTTCCGCTCAGCCCACCCGCGACCGCCGGCCGAGGATGCCCTGCGGTCGGAAGACGAGGATGACGATGAGGATGAACAGGGCCGTTGCGTACTTCAGGTCGGACGGCAGGATGAGGTTCGACAGCTCGACCACGAGACCGATGATCAGGGAGCCCAGCAGAGCGCCGAATGCGGTCCCGAGGCCGCCCAGCGTGACGGCCGCGAACATCATGAGCAGGATCTGCAGCCCGGTATCCCACTTGATGCCGTTCTGCACGATCGCGTAGAGGATCCCCCCGAGGCCGGCGAGGCCGGTCCCGGCGATCCACACCAGCCGGATGATCCGGTCGACGTCGATGCCGGACGCGGCGGCGAGCGCGCGATTGTCGGAGACCGCGCGGGTCGCCTTCCCGATGCGGGTGAACAGCAGCACGCACCCGACGACGACGAGCACGACCACGGCGATCGCCATGGAGATGTAGGACGGGATCGTCAGAGGACCCACATTGCGCTGGATGGAGGTGGTGATCTGCACGGTGCCGCCGCCGATGAAGTACTGGAACACGTACTCCAGAGCCAGCGAGAGACCGATGGTCACGATCATCAGCTGGCTGACTCCGAGCCCTTTGCGGCGCAGAGGCGCCCAGATGAATCGGTCCTGAAGCCACCCGGTCAGCGCGCAGATCGCCACCGCGATGGCGATCGCGCCGAGGAGGGGGACGCCGACGAGTCGGGTGAAGACGTAGGCGAGTATCCCGCCCAGGGTCACCTGCTCGGCGTGCGCGAAATTGGCCAGCCCCGTCGTGCCGTAGACCAGCGACAACCCGATCGAGGCCAGCGCGAGCAGCAACCCCAGACGCAGTCCGGAGGCCGCCTGCTGGAAGACCCGGGCGCCCAGTCCGCTGGTCGCCGCCGCGGTATCGCCGCCCTGGGATCCGGTGACCCGGAACACGGCGGCGCGCAGCGACTGGAACGGGATCTCGGCCGAGAACTGCGGCTCGGCCACCTTCAGTCCGCGAGGCAGCGTCGACGTGTCGAGCTTCACGGTGTAGCTTCCCGCGGTCTCCAGCGAGAATCCGAACTGGCCCGCCTTGTTCGTGGTGGCGGTCACGGTGGTTCCATCAGGACCGGTGACGCCGATCTTCGCCTTGGCGACTGCGGCGCCGGCGGCGTCGCGCAGTGTGCCCCGGATGCAGCCGTTGGTCGGGCCGGGGAGGCAGTTGACCTCGATGGTGGTCGTCGCGGCGGGACCCGCGGTCGTGACGGCCGTGGCGGTCTCGACCCCCAGGAGCGACAGTGCTCCCGCGAGGACGAGACCGAAGAGAAGGAGCGCGGGGCGCAGAGTCCGGCGAGAGCGCACGGATGGACCTCCGGGAGAGAGAGCGGAAGGGCGGCGGACTGCGGGGCCCGGATGCGTCCGGGCCCCGCAGCGGCGATCAGCCCTTGACCGAGCTCTGCCAGGTGTAGTTGTTGTTGTTGCCGTACTTGTAGACCGAGATGTACCCGGTCGACGGGTCCTGCTTGTCATTGAAGGGGCCGACGCCGGAGGGTCCGGTGTACTGGATCTCCTTGCCGCCCTTCACCAGCGCCAGGCACGCGGCGTAGGTCTTGCACTTGGTGCCGTTGGTGGTGCCGGAGACCGCGGCCAGGTTCTTCTGGATGGTCGCAGGATCCGAGCTGCCGCCCTTCTGCGCCGCGAGGGCCATCAGGATGGTGCCGTCGTAGGCCTCCGCGCCGTACCCGAAGTCGTCGACGCTCTTGCCGGCGTTCTTCTTGTACCAGCCGCGCAGTGTGGCCTTGAACTTGTCGTTGGGGTTCACGCCCTGCGCGGTGGCCTGAGCCCCGGTCATCGTGCCGGGATCGAAGTCCTTCGAGAAGTCGGCGAGGTTGCCATCGATCAGGTAGCTCTTCTTCATGTCCCAACCCGCCGAGGCCAGGGCGGGGATGATCGCCTTGGTCTGATCGAACGCGTCGATCACGATCGCGTCGGGATTGGTGGCCAGGGCCGCGCTGACGATGGAGCCGAAGCTCGTCTCGGTCGAGGGGAAGTCCTGACCGGCTCCGGAGGCGCCATAGACGACTTTGCCGCCGCCGGACTCGACGACTTTCTGGATGCCGTCGCGCAGGTTGGTGCCGTAGGCGTCGTTGAAGACGAGGACCGCGACCTTGGTGTAGCCGTCACCGAGGATCAGGTTGCCGAGTGCGTTGGCCTCGATGGCGTTCGGCGGAGCGGTGCGGAAGTACCACTTCGAGACACCGGACAGGTCGTCCGCGGTGTTGGCCGGCGAGAGCATCACGGTCTCGGCCGCGAAGACCTGATCCATGACGTTCTTGGTGACCGAGGAGGACTCCGCCCCGAGAACGGCCGACACCTTGGCCTGCAGGAGCTGCTTGATCGACGCGTCGCCGATCGTCGGGTTGTCGGTGTCGCTCGAGTCGGTGGAGATGACGCAGGTGGGGACCCCGTTGACGCCGCCCGCCTTGTCGATCTCCGAGAGCGCCTGGCCCGATCCGGAGACGGCCGCGGGGCCGAGGTAGGCGAGGCTGCCGGTGAGCGGGAGGAAGGTGCCGAGCTTGAACGTCTTGGCGTAGTCGTCGCTCGAGGTGCAGGTCTTCGACTTGGGCAGCGCGGCCGTGCTTGTCGAGCCGGAGCTCTTGTCGCTCGGGGTGCTGGAAGGGGTGCTCGAGCACCCGGCGATCAGGAGCGCGATCGCTCCCGCGCTGAGAGCACCGACGGCCAGCCGCCCGCGCCATTTCTGTAAGGCCACGTGGAACCCTTTCTGTGCAAGTGAGGAGACCCCATCCCGATCGGGTGTCGGATCTGTGGTGAAACCCTAGCCCCCGCCGTGTTTCGTGCTTGTGACCGTAGGTAGCCGAACCGCATCCGTCCGCGTACGCGACCGAATCGTTAACGCTCCGTGACCTGGCGGGGCGTCACACCGGATCCGCGACGAGCCGGCGGGCGGAGCGGGCGGCGTGCAGCGAGTCGACCGTGAGCACCACGAGGCCCGCCCAGATCAGCCCGATCCCCGTCCATCGCGCGGCCGTCATCGGTTCCTGCAGCAGCAGCACTCCGATGAGCAGCTGCATGATCGGCGTCAGGTACTGCGTGAGCCCGATGAGCACGAGCGGCAGGCGTCGCGCCGCCGCGGCGAACAGCAGGAGCGGGACCGCCGTGACGACCCCTACCGCACCCAGCAGCAGCGCGTGCACGGGCCCCGCAGCGCCGATCGAGACCCCGCCGGTGGCACCGACGACGAGGAGCTGGATGATCGCGACCGGGGTGAGCCCCGCCGTCTCGGCGGTCAGACCGCCGAGAGCGTCCACCCGGCCCCCGACCCGCTTCTTGAGGAAGCCGTAGAGCCCGAAGGAGATCGCCAGCGCGAAGGCGATCCACGGGAAGCCGCCGTACGCCGCGGTGAGCACGACCGCGGCGACGACGGACAGGCCGACCGCACCCCACTGCGCGGGTCGCAGACGCTCGCGCAGCACCGCCACGCCGAGGACCACCGACACGAGCGGATTGAGGAAGTAGCCGAGCGACGCCTCCACCACGTGCCCGGTCACCGCCGCGAGGACGTAGACCTGCCAGTTGATGTAGATGAGCGCCCCGGCGGCTGCCAGGGTGACGAGCGCCCGCCGATCGCGAACCAGGGCCCGGAACCGCGTCCAGGAGCGGCTGACCGTCAGCAGCACCAGGCACAACGCGAGAGAGAACACGATGCGCCACGCGACGATCTCGAACGCCCCGGCCGGGGCGAGCAGACCGAAGTACAGGGGCAGAAGCCCCCAGAGCAGGTACGCCGCGACCGCGAAGCCCAGCCCCGGCCCGGTCGCCGCCCTGGGCGCGGTCTCCGGCGCGCTCTCGTGACTCACCGTCCGAGCGTAGGCGCGCGCCGCGCGGCCCCTGGACGCGGAACGGCCCCGGGGTCCGAAGACCGCGGGGCCGTTCTCGACGAGCGAGCGGATCAGCGCTCGACGACCGCCAGCACGTCGCGCGCCGACAGGACGAGCAGCTCGTCGCCGCCGAACATGACCTCGGTGCCGCCGTACTTGGAGTAGAGCACGGTGTCGCCGACGGCGACATCGAGCGGGATGCGGTTGCCGTTGTCGTCGATGCGGCCGGGGCCGACGGCGACGACCTCGCCCTCCTGCGGCTTCTCCTTGGCGGTGTCCGGGATGACGAGACCGGACGCGGTGGTCTGCTCCGCGTCGACCTGCCGGATGACGATGCGATCCTCGAGCGGCTTGATGGAGACCGACACTCTGAGTCCTCTTCTTTCTGGAAAGTCCGTTGGCACACTCCCTGCGAGAGTGCCAACGACCACCCTAGCGCGTGGTTAGCAGTCGATCAATGCGAGTGCCAGTTCGGATGGGATCGGGGCGAACGGGAGGATGGGGGGATGGATGTCGCCGAACTGCGTGCGCTGCTCTCGCCTGAGGGGCTTCGGCTGCTCGACGAGGTCGGCCCGTTCGAGCGCACGGACGACGTGGTCGCGACCGTGGCGCGTCTGCGTGCCGCCGGACATCCGCCCGAGCGCGTGGCTGCGGTGCTGAGCCAGGCGAAGCTGCGGGCGCGGGCGCTGCGGAAGTTCGGGCCCTTCGCCGCGCGGATGCTGTTCACCGAGGCGGGACTCGAGCAGGCGACGCGGCTGCGGGTGGCGTCGATGCACGCCGGACGAGTGGCGAGCGCCGGCCTGACGACGATCGCCGACCTCGGCTGCGGCATCGGGGGCGACGCGATGGCCTTCGCGGGGCTCGGCCTCCGAGTCCTCGCCGTCGAGGGGGACGAAGCGACGGCCGCCATCGCCGCCTACAACCTCGCCCCGTTTCCGGGGGCGCGCGTGGAGCACGCCGATCTCGCCGACGTCGACCTCGAGGACATCGACGCGGTGTGGCTCGATCCAGCGCGGCGCGCGGGATCGCGCCGGTTCTCCGAGCCATCCGACTGGTCGCCCTCTCTCGACGACGCACTCGCCCTCGCCGCCGATCGACCGGCCGGAGTGAAGCTCGCCCCCGCCCTCGACCGCGCCCTGATCCCCCCGACGGCCGAGGCGCAGTGGATCTCGGTCGACCGGGAGCTGGTCGAGGTGGTGCTCTGGTCGGGGGCGCTGGCGCGCGAGGGCGTCCGCAGAGCCGCCCTCGTGCTCGGCGACGAGGGTGCGAACGAGCTCACCGCCACACAGGAGGCGGAGGACGCCCCGCCGGGCCCGTTGAGCGGCTGGCTGTACGAGCCGGACCCCGCGGTGATCCGCGCGCACCTCATCGGCGACCTCGCGCGGGCACTCGGCGGCCGGATGCTGGATCGCACCATCGCCTGGATCACGGCCGACCAGCCTGTCGACACCGCCTTCGCCCAGCGCTTCCGGGTGGTCGCCCAGCTGCCCTTCGACACCCGGTGGCTGGGGCGTGAACTGCGCGCCCGCGGCATCGGCACGCTGGAGATCAAGAAGCGCGGAGTCGACGTCGATCCGGCCCGGTTCCGTCAGCGACTCGCGCTCCGCGGCGACGGGTCCGCGACACTCGTGCTGACGCGGATGGGTGCCCGACGCGTCGCCCTGCTGGCCGAGCGCGCGTAAGAGGGCCGTGCGGGTCAGCTGCAGGAGAAGGGGTCGGCGCTGCACGCCGCGCCCAAGCCCGCGAAGATCACCGCGATGACGATGACGTAGATCACGATGCCGATGACGGTGAGGCCGGCCAGAGAGTAGCCGACGATCACTCCAGCCAGGGCCATGCCCCGACCCTGTTGCCCGGTGCGCTTGATCTGCGAGAGCGCGATATGACCGGTGATGATGCCGGCCACAGGAGCGACGAACCAGAAGAACAATCCTGCGAGGCTGCAGACCAGGGAGACGATGGCGAGAATGTTCGACGGGCTCGCCGACGGAGCGTACGTGGCGCCGGCGTACGCGGTCTGGCCGTATTCAGGTTGGCTGGCGGCGGGGTGGTGGTGAGGCGGGACCGGAGCGGAGGGCGATGCCGGGACCTGCGCCCCAGGATGCGGGGCAGGAGGGACGGGGGGTGTGGCATCGAGAGGGGGCGGAGTCTGGCTCATGCGGCCGAGGCTATCGGAGCCCGGAGGGGCACGCCACGGCAACGCGATCGCCCCCTCTCCCCTCGGCAGATCAGGCGCACGATCGTGCGCATCCGGATGCACGAATGGCCCGTCCCGCTCGGCGGGACGGGCCATAAGCGCGTGGCGGATCAGCCTGTGTAGCTGCCGTCGTAGCCGGCGGAGAAGGCGGCGATGATCGCGACGATGTACACCAGCGAGATGATCAGCGAGAGCACGAGGCCCACGATGCTGAGCACGAGGCCGAGCGTCTTCATCCACGCGGGGGCGTGTGGCTCGCGCTTGCGGGCCAGGATCGCAAGGATCAAACCGACGATTCCGGCGAAGAATCCGATCCACGCCGCCGAGAGCACGATGCTCGCGATGCCGAGGATGAAGCTCGCGAGGCTCAGGCCCTTCGGGCCGGTCGCCGCGGGAGCCGAGTAGCTGGGCGCCGCAGGAGGCGGGGCATCGGTCATGAGTGGGTCTCCTCTGTTGATGGAAGGTCGGCTAGATCGTGTCAGTCCGGTGATGACGCTGTCAACGCACCACACCGCACCGCACTCTCCACGCCGCGCCCTCTCGTGACGCGGCGCCGGTCAGGCTTGGACCCGCGTCACCGGCAGAGTGGAATCGGCGCCGAAGCGGGGGTCGGACGGCGGACGGCCCGCATCCACGAGCTGGGCGCCGATCGCGGCGATCATCGCCCCGTTGTCGGTGCAGAGCGCGAGAGGGGGGATGCGCAGGGCGACCCCGGCATCCGCCGCCCTGGTCTCGGCGAGCTCACGCAGACGGCGGTTCGCCACCACGCCGCCGCCCAGCAGCAGGCGCGGGATGCCGTGCTCCCGGCACGCGTCGAGCGCCTTCGCGGTGAGCACGTCGACCACCGCCTCGCGGAAGGACGCCGCGACATCCGGCACGGCCACCTCCTCGCCGCGATCCCGCGCCGCCTCGACCCAGCGCGCGACCGCGGTCTTGAGGCCCGAGAAGGAGAAGTCGTAGCGGTGGCGGTCGCGGTCCTTCGGGGCGGTGAGTCCGCGGGGGAAGCGGATGGCGCCCGGGTCCCCGGATGCCGCGGCCCTGTCGATCTCGGGGCCTCCCGGATACGGGAGTCCCAGCAGGCGGGCGACCTTGTCGAAGGCCTCCCCCGCGGCGTCGTCGATCGTCTCGCCGAGGAGCTCGACGTCGTCGAGCAGGTCGCGGACGAGGAGCAGGCTGGTGTGTCCGCCGCTGACGAGCAGCGCGATCGTGGGGAGTTCGAGCTCGCCGCGGTCGGCATCCGTCTCCGTGCGGAGCAGGTCGGCGCCGACGTGACCGACCAGATGGTTGACCCCGTAGAGGGGCAGGCCGGTCGCCTGAGCCAGACCCTTGGCGGCGCCGATCCCGACCATCAGCGCCCCCGCGAGGCCCGGCCCGCTCGTCACCGCCAGCGCATCAAGGTCGGCCAGGCCCACCCCCGCCTCGGCGAGCGCCGCGGCCAGCGTCGGCTGCAGCGCCTCGAGGTGCGCCCGCGCCGCGACCTCGGGCACCACCCCCCCGAAGCGCGCCTGCTCCTCCATCGAGGAGGCGATGACGTTCGCGAGCAGGTCACGCCCGCGCACGATGCCGACTCCGGTCTCGTCGCAGCTGGTCTCGATGCCGAGCACGAGCGAGCCGCTCACCGCGGCCGCCGCATCACCAGCGCCGCGACGCCGCCGGGGTAGTAGCGCGGGCGCTGGGCGATCTCCTCGAAGCCCTCACTCGTGTAGAGCGCTCGGGCCTCGGGGTTGTCGGCACGGACCTCGAGCAGCACCTCGCCGGCTCCGCGCGCCTCGGCCTCGGCGAGCAGCGCCCGCAGGATCGCCCGCCCGAGCCCGCGTCGACGGGCCCACGGCGCGACGGCGAGGGTCTGGATGTCGGCGGTGCCGGATCCCGGATGCGCGGCGAGGCCGCCGTAGCCGGCCACCTCATCCGGCCGCTCGGGGTCCTCGGCGATCAGGTAGCCGCCACGGTGCGATCCGAGCTCCTCCCGCATCGTCGCCTCCGACCAGGCGTCGTCGGGGAAAGTGGCCCGCTCGAGAGCCATGACCCGCGGCAGGTCGGCGACGGTGGCGGGGCGCAGGAGCGCGGTCACGCGGACACCCGCTTCGGCGCCCCCGGCGGACTGGCGTCGGGGGCCCGGAGATACAGCGGCTCGGCGGGGCCGAGCGGACGGCCGAGAGCGAGGAGGCGCTCGGCGAGCAGTCCGAGAGCATCGGCGGGAATGAGGGACGCGTCGAGCCGGGTGAAGCGGATGCCGGAGGCGAGGGCCGCCGCGGCCTCCTCGACCGCGTCGGATGGCGCGTGTGCCGGGCCCGCCCGCCGCACCGGGAGCCCCTCGGCATCCGGGGTGTCGTAGAGCGTCCATGCCGACTCGCGGCGCCGCGCGTCGGTGACGACCAGGGTGGGCTCCGCGCGGCCGAGGGCCAGGGCATCCGGGGACACCACCGGCAGCACCGGGATGCCGAGCGCCCCCGCGACGGCGCGAGCGGCGGCGATGCCCACGCGGAGGCCGGTGAAGGGCCCCGGCCCCATCCCCACCGCGACCCCGTCGAGGTCGCGCGGGGAGACATCCGCGCCAGCCAGAGCATCCGCGATCAGCACGCCGACGACCTCGGCGTGCGAGCGGGTGCCGGCCTCCTCCGCTCGGGCGAGCACCCGTCCGTCCCGCACCACGGCGGCGGAGGTGCCGGCCGACGTGTCGAGGGCGAGGAGCACCTCCCGAGCCTAGAGCCGCCCCGCCGAGAGGCCA